>CAKMZM010000001.1:0-13257 GCA_929200365.1 uncultured Flavobacteriaceae bacterium
AAAATCAGATTGCGGTTTTTATCAAAAAAAGATGTTCCTTTTAAAGAAATTGTACCTAACGGTTACATTGATATTCATTCACATTTGCTTCCTGGTATTGATGATGGGGTGAAGACAATATACCAATCAGGATATATTCTAGAACAATTTGAGAGTTTTGGTATAAAAAAGGTTATTACTACCCCTCATGTAATGCAAGATATATGGCCAAATTCTTCGCAAACTATAATCAGTAATTTAAAAAAGCTTAAAGATAGTCTTACTCCCCTAGGAATAAGAAATATAGAACTACAAGCAGGTGCAGAGTATATGATAGATGATTTGTTTTATGAACGTATCAAGAACAATGATATTTTACCTTTGCACAATAATTATATTCTGGTAGAAATGTCTACTTTTGCCCCTCCTATTAATCTAAACGAAATCGTGTTCGAAATTAAATTGGCAGGATATATCCCTATTTTGGCACATCCAGAACGGTATTCTTTTTATCAAAATGATTTAAAAAAATATGATATTCTAAAAAAAGCTGGATTTTTATTTCAACTTAACCTATTATCGATGTCGGGATATTATGGTGATCATATAAAATTTTTTGCTAAAAAACTGATAAATCTAGGTTATATTGATTTTACAGGTACTGATATTCATAATTATTATCAATTACAAGTTCTGGAAAAAGGGTTTCCTGATAAGGTTGCTAGCAAAATTATTCCTTTGATGAAAAACAATAGCAAGTTTTCTTAATTCTTTTTACCATAACCATATCCATAATTGTAACCAGTCTTATTACTAGTTGCATTAAGTAAAACTGCAATATTTGATAATCGTTTTTCTCTATAGAAATTTTCTGGAACCTGTAATACTCTTTTATCAGAATAATTTTCTCTTACAATATAAATGCTTAAATCTGCGTGTTTTGCTATCAAAAGAGTATCTGTAACAAGACTAACAGGGGCAGTATCTACAATAATATAATCATAATGCTCTTCGAGATACTTAAACATCACATTTACTCTTTCTTGCATTAGAAGTTCTGCTGGGTTGGGTGGTATTGCTCCAGAGGGTATAATATCAAATGGATCTTCTTTTTGATCTTTGTATATAATATCTTGTGGGGTTAACTCTTCATTCATTATAAAGTTAGTAAATCCTTTAGAATCTTTACCATTGGGTAAGTTAAAAAATTTATGAAATTTTGGATCTCTTAAATCTGTCCCTAAATAGGCTACTTTTTTTCCTGAAATAGCTAAAGTTTTAGCCAAATTTGAAGAAATTAAAGTTTTGCCTTCTCCTGAAATAGTTGATGTGACAAAAATAACTTTACCTTTGGTTTTATTAATTCCTGCTAGTAAGAAATCTAAATTAGTTCTTAAGATCCTAAATGCTTCTGCTACCCCTGATCTATCATTTTGAGAAATCATGATTTTATTCTTGGATTTTACCTTTGGTATAGATCCAATAATTGGCATAGAAAGTACTTTTTCAAGATCTTCTCTAGAACTTACTTTAACATTTAATAAATCTGATGTATAAATAATAAGAAAAGGTAATATCAAACCTAAAAAGAAAGCTCCAGCATATATCGTTTTTTTATTTGGGGATACTGGATATGATCCTAATGTAGATGCTTTATCTATTACTCTGGCATTAGAAAGAGTAATATGGCTTTTTATCTCTGCTTCTTCTCTTTTTTGAAGTAGATATAGATATAATTGTTCTTTTATGGTTTGTTCTCGTTCAATAGCTCTAATATCTTTCTGTCGAGTTGGGGCGCTATATATTTGACCTCCAAAATATTGATTTTGTGTATTTAAGCTTCGCAATTGCCCATTAATTGAATTTTTTAGACTATTTAAACTCCCCGTTAGAACCTGTCTTAATCCCCCTATTTGCTGGTCAATATTTACAACAACAGGGTTCTGTACACTAGAGGTTTTTAATAAACGTTGTCTTTGAAGAATTAGCCCATTGTATCTAGATATCGTGGTAGCAACTGTGGGATCATTAAATCCCGAATTAGATTGTGGTACAAGGTCGTACTTACCTTCTTGGCTAAGTACAAACTTTCTCATAGATTCTATAAAATAAAGCTGTGTATTTAATCGTGCTATCTCTTGAGAGTTTTTTGTATCTAAGTCAGAAAATTGCTGAGCTTGAACTGCTACATCACTACTGGTTAATCCTCTACTAGCCTGATAAGTTGCTGCTTGATCATCTACTTGAGTTAAGTCTCCTGAAATAAGTTCTAAACGATCATTTATAAAATCTGCCGTTCTTGCAGAGGCTTGTTTTTTATTTTCTATTGTTGCCTTGTTATATTCTTCTACAAGGTTATTAATGATATCCTTTGCTTTTTCTTTTACAGGATCATTTAATGATAGCCTAACAATCGATGAGTTTTTCAGAGTCATAATAGACAATTTGTTTCTATATGATTCTGCTATAAACTTTACTGGTGTTACTGTAATTTTTATGATCTTACCACTATTAGCTTCCATAGTATTTACACTTGGAGTAATAATAATATCTCCTATACTGGTATTAATTGTTTTGCCAAAGGAATGTTCACTTAATTTTTGGTCTTTTTCATCTAAAAAAGAGAAAGAAGTATCAGAATCAATACGTACATGAAAAACCTTCGCCTTTTTATGTACAATAGAATCATCGGATAAAAAATTGATTTCGATAAGTGATTTTGGGTAATTTTCTACTTCTAGAATTCTTCCTTCACTAAAGTATCTAACATTAAGTTTTAAATTATTAACCACATTGGTTAGTAATGTTCTTGATTTTATAATCTGAATTTCGTTTTCAATTTTGTTCTGTCCATCATCTAATATACCAAGATCTTTAAATGCCGACAACTCTGATTCTCCCATACTTTCTTCTTGAGAAATCACAATGCTAGAAGATACATTATATTGAGGAATTGTATATCTAACTTTTAAATATGCCAATCCAACAAAAATAAAGACACTTAATACAAACCAATACCAACGTTTAAGGTATTTCATAATCTGGTCTCTAAGATTAAAACTAAATCCAGAAGACGAATCAAAATTAGTACTCTTTGCAGGAGTATTATCGGTATTAGAAATCATATACTTATTATCTTATGACTAAAGTAACTATAGATAAGACGACACCAACTATACTTATAATTACACCAAGGATATTATTACGTGCTTTGGATTCTTTTATTCTAGAATCATTTGGCTCAACATAAAGAACATCGTTTTGTGCTAAATAGTATACAGGAGATTCAAAAATTGATTTAGAAGTAAGATCCACACGATGGTATGTGTTTACTCCTTCATTTTCTCTAATAACCAGTAGATTTTCTCTTCTTCCTTTAATTGTCATATCTCCTGCCAAACCAAGGGCTTCAATAATAGTAATTCTCTCGTTAGGAATTGTATAAGATCCAGGTTCTGATACTTCTCCCATAACGGTAATCTTAAAGTTTTTAAGTCTTATACTTACTATAGGGTCGTTAACATATATTTTTAATTTTTCTTTAATCATTTCTTTTGCTTCTATTCGAGTCAGCCCAGCAATTTTTAATTGCCCTAAAACAGGAAAGTCAATATTTCCATCCTCATTTATCAAATAAGTAGGTTCTCCTGAACTAGTAGAACTTGCATTTCCTCCTCCATCTCCTAACAAAGAGGAAGATCCTTGCATTAGGTTAAATGGTCTTACAGCATCCATATCTGTTGCTGAAACCATTACCCCAATGATATCATCAATTTTAAAAACAGAAGTAAATGAATTTGTTGAAGAAATTTCTTCTAAATCTGCTGAATTTTGAAAATAAACTACATTTTCTGGTGTTTTACAAGAAAAAACTACTATTACCAGAAATAAAAACAAAAATCTATATCGCATACTCTAATTACTTTATACGTAAGTCCTTTTAGTGAATTACAAAAATATAACTTTATTTAGTTTAACAATAAATTTTGCCTTATCTATTGTATCCAAAGGTTGAAAAACAATACTATAAAGCAATTAGGCAAGTTTATATTACTAAACGAGCCTATTTTTTCTTGCTAAAATGTTTTTGAAGGTATTTTTTCCCCTTACGATTTAATACCTCTATTATTTCTTAAGACTGTACAAAAACCTTTTGCTTGTCTTTACCACTTTTTTTATTCATGTGATCAATACTCTCAAAAGTAGAATTGTTAGAAATAAATTCTGGAACAATCTCTTTTAATTTTGCTACAATTTGATGATCTTGAGAAAGCAAGTTCATAATACAAAGGTCATCAATTTTATCTTTAATCAATACATAATCATTATCATCAAATCTACTTATCATTATTTTTTTATGATATGTTGGTAGCGTATTTTCTGTATCAGCCAAGAGTTCTTCATATAATTTTTCTCCTGGTCTAAGACCTGTAATTTTAATATCTATATCTTCTGGATATCTAAGACCAGACAGTCTTATCATTTTTTCTGCTAGATCAAAAATCTTTACCGATTCTCCCATATCAAAAATAAATATTTCACCACCATTGCCCATCGTTCCTGCCTCAATAACCAATTGAGAAGCTTCTGGTATAGTCATAAAGAAACGAGTTACATCTCTGTGAGTTACTGTTAATGGTCCTCCTTTTTGAATTTGTTTTTTGAATAATGGAATAACAGATCCATTAGATCCTAATACATTTCCGAATCTGGTGGTAATGAATTTGGTTTTACTGGTCTTATTAATACACTTTATGTACATTTCGGCAACTCTCTTAGTCGCTCCCATTACATTTGTAGGGTTAACCGCTTTATCAGTAGATACAAAAACAAATTTATCTACGCCAAACTCAGAAGACATATCTGCCAGTTTTCTGGTTCCCAATACATTAATTTTAATAGCCTCGCAAGGGTTATTCTCCATGAGAGGTACATGTTTATATGCCGCGGCATGAAAAACCATATTAGGTCTATATTTTTCAAATATGGTTTCTAATCTCTGGTGATCTCTTATATCAGCAACAATAGGGGTAAAATTAACTACTCCTTTACTTAAAAGTTCTTGTTGCAAATCATACAAAGGAGATTCTGCCTGATCAACCAACACAAGGTGTTTATAGTTATAATATGAAGTTTGTCTTACTATTTCGCTTCCGATTGATCCTGCTGCTCCTGTTATTAAAACCACTTTATCTTCAAGTTCTTGCGTAATATTTTGATTATCCATACAGATAGGAGCCCTTTCTAATAGGTCTTCTATCTGAATTTCCTTAATCTGGGAAACTTTTAATTTACCATCAATCCAATCATTTACTGCTGGTATTATTTTTACCGTAACTTGTAACTTAAGTAAATCATCAGATATTTCTGACAACCTTTTTTTACTTATATGTGGAATAGATACTATAACCTCTTTAATATTATTTTTTGTAATGAAACTTTGGTCTATTTTATTAGAGGCATGTACTTTAAGACCATTAATGGTCTTACTAACCTTGCGAGGATTATCATCGATAAAACCTACGACTGATAAGGCTCTATTAGAATCGTTAGTTATTGCAGCAAGGGTTATTAATCCAGAACCTCCTGCTCCATAAATCAATATTCTTGAGGTTTCTCCTATTTCTGATTTCACATAGTAGTAACAATATTTAAATATTAAACGACTTGTAGTAAGTGTTATGATATTTAATAAATAGTGCACGCAAATTATAGACACTGGTATATTCAACAATTCTGGCAATAGTGCTAACCTACTGGATGCCATAAAAAAGCCCATTAAAGCAATTAAGATAGTTACGGCAAGAAACAGGTTGTATGCATCTCTCATTCCTGTATGTCTAACCACTCCTTTATAGGATCCTATTATTAAAAAACTTAATGTAGATAAACCTGTTATAATTGGTAATTGGTATATTAAATTAGTGGTATCAAAGTTTAATGTGATTCCAAATCTAATTACATAGGCCAAAAAGAAGTTAAAGATCGTAATTAACACATCAATAGATAAAACAAGCCATTTAGATGCATGTTTATGTGAGTTATTTATAAGATAGCGCTTTATC
Source organism: uncultured Flavobacteriaceae bacterium (assembly GCA_929200365.1). Lineage (GTDB taxonomy): Bacteria > Bacteroidota > Bacteroidia > Flavobacteriales > Flavobacteriaceae > Aquimarina. The sequence goes on from CAKMZM010000001.1 coordinate 6,045, forward strand.
ATCTCAATACATTTTTAATTACTGATACAATTCTATATAAATCATCTTCTTCAAGATTAGACCCGCTGGGTAAGCAAAGGCCTCGATCAAATAGATCATCAGAAATTCCATTGAGATAAGCATCACAATCTGCAAATATAGGTTGTTGATGCATGGGTTTCCACAAAGGTCTTGATTCTATATTTTCTTGTGCTAATGATAGTCTTAGTCTCTCTCTTAGTTTATAAGAGGTGGTTTCTATACAGGTTAACCATCTATTAGAATAATATCCCGTAGGTTCTTCTAAAAATTTTATTTCAGAGGAATCTTCAAGATTCTTTTTGTAAAATTCAAAATTACTACGTCTATTATTAATATGTGAATCCAAAACTTCCATCTGCCCTCTTCCTATACCTGCTGTAATATTGCTCATTCTGTAATTATATCCTATTTCAGAATGTTCATAATGAGGTGCATTGTCTCTGGCTTGAGTCGCCCAAAAAATGGCTTTATCTTTATATTCTTGTTTTTTAGAAACAAGTGAACCTCCTCCAGATGTAGTAATAATCTTATTTCCATTAAAAGAAAGAATTGCAATATCTCCAAAAGTTCCACACTTAATACCTTGATAAGAACTTCCTAAGGCTTCTGCACTATCTTCTAATATCGGAATTTTGTATTGTGAAGCAATGTTATGAATAGCTTCTACATTATATGGCATTCCATATAAATGAACGGCAATAATTGCTTTAGGTTTTTTACCTTTTGCAATTCTGCTTTTTATTGCTATTTCTAATTGGTCTGGACATAGATTCCAGGTGCTTTTTTCACTATCTACAAATACGGGTCTAGCACCAAGGTATACTATTGGATTGGCAGAAGCAGCAAATGTCATACTTTGACATAATACTTCGTCACCTACAGTAACCCCGAGTAGTTTTAACCCAAGATGTAATGAAGCTGTACCAGAGCTTAGTGCTGCAGCATAAACATCTTCTTCAAGATAACTTTCAATATCACTTTCAAACCCATTAACATTAGGTCCTAAAGGCGCTACCCAGTTTGTGTCAAATGCTTCTTTTACAAATTTTTGCTCTAATCCACCCATATGTGGTGAAGAAAGCCATATTTTCTTTGAATCAATTATATTCATAATTTTCCCATTAATAATGAACAATAATTTCGATATTGACTTAATGATATAATCATAAGCCAAGTATTTTTGTGACAATGTAAAAAATAGCGGAAGAAGGGGGGTAGTACTTCCTTTTTTGAACTTACTTTTAATTTGTTTTCCATGGCTAAAATAGTCTAGTTAAATCAATTAGCAATTTAAAATCTAATTTTTTAGACAGAATGCTTAAAAAAACGTTAAATAACTCATATTCTCGCAAACACCACCCTGAAGTACGAAAATTCCGAAACAAAAACATTATGGTTTTACAATAATTAATTGTAATAAAGATGAGTTCAAATTCGCATTTCATCACAAAACTAGTTATAACAAATCACCAAAATTTACTTTTTATATTACTTTTCTGTAAACTATTTTGGGTGATACAAGTATAGCTCTTTAATTCATCAGTTTGATGGGTTAAATACCTATTTCTTAATAGGGCAATTTACCCCTATTTAACATCTATTTTTGATCATAGCGCAACTATCTGAAAGTTTTGTAAACGAGGGAAGATAAAAAAACTAAATTATTGATTTTCAAAGCACATCATTCTTTAAAAAGTATACTATCAAGAAAAGATATGTTCTTTTCACGAAATAGTATAACAAGAAGTGTTGATGATGTATGACAGATCATTTTAACAATAAACATCTAGCTTTCAAAAAACATCTCTTTATCTTTGTTCTGTTTTCTAAAAGCGAAACGATCTAATATTCTTTTTATCGGGTGCTAGTGTCATAAAGTCTATCATTTTATATAAAAAAAATTCATAAATATTTGATTTATAAAATTAAATATACAAAATTTATAGCTTTCAAAAGCAGTGAGATTTTTTCATATATTATTTCTTTGCCTTGTTCCTCCCTTAATTTTGTTATATTTAAGTAGAGATGTTATTTAATTCGTTAGATTTTTTCATATTTCTGCCAGTCGTTTTTATTCTCTACTGGTTTATTTTCTATAAAAAAGTTCAGGTTCAGAATTTTTTTATACTTATTGCCAGTTATATCTTTTATGGATTGTGGGACTGGAGGTTTTTATTTCTTATACTTGCAAGTACCATTGTAGATTTTTTTGTTGGGCAAACTCTATACACAAGTGATTCTGATAAAGAAAGGAAAATCTGGCTATGGATAAGTGTAATTTTTAATATAAGCCTCTTAGGTTTCTTTAAATACTACAACTTCTTTATAGAGTCATGGGTAGATTTTTTTTCTGTTTTTGGCTACGAACTTAAAAGTACTTGGACATTACAGATTATTTTGCCTGTAGGAATATCTTTTTATACGTTTCAGACCATGTCGTATTCATTGGATATTTATTATAAAAGATTAACTCCTACCAAAAATTTTATTGCATTTGCCACATTTGTTAGTTTTTTCCCACAACTAGTGGCTGGACCAATAGAAAGAGCCTCTAATCTCTTATCACAAATCTCTTCTAAAAGAGTTTTCAACTATATACAATGTATAGAAGGTCTACGACTTATACTATGGGGATTATTTAAAAAAGTCGTTATTGCCGACTCTATTGCACCTATTGTAGATGATATCTTTCTTAATTATAATGATTATTCTGCTTCTACTTTAATTCTTGGTGTATCACTTTTTAGTTTTCAGGTCTATGGAGATTTTAGTGGGTATTCTGATATTGCCATAGGAACTGCTAAACTATTTGGAATAGAATTAATGTCTAATTTTAAGTTTCCTACATTTTCTAGAAATGTTGCTGAATACTGGCAGCGATGGCACGTTTCTTTATCTACTTGGTTTCGACATTATGTATACATCCCTCTTGGCGGAAGTAGAGTAAATAAACTTAAATCGATTAGAAATATTATTATTATTTTCTTGGTGAGTGGTTTTTGGCATGGTGCAAACTGGACTTTTATCGTATGGGGAGCAATTCATGCTGTTTTATACATTCCTGTTTTTTTAATGGGGCGAAATCGTATTTATATGAATACTGTGGTGGCAGAAAATCGTTGGTTTCCTTCTTTAACAGAAATCTTACAAATTTTACTCACTTTTTTATTAGTCACATTTTCTAGGGTATTCTTTAGATCTGAGTCTATTACAGATGCTTTTGGTTTTTTAGAGCAGATATACGCCAATTTTTCTTACGAAACCTATCAACATCCTTTAGGGTATCGTATGGTAGATTATTTTATCTTATTAGGTCTTTTTGTTTTATATGAATTTAGGATCAGAAGAGACGAGCGTGCTCCTTTTAAATTTAAATCTAGAATCGTGAGATTCGTTGCATATACTTTAGTAATTTTAGGAATGTTACTGTTCTTTGATGATAACATAGACAGATCATTTATTTATTTCCAATTCTAATTAAAAATAGATAATGACAATAAAAAAAGCGTTATGATATAATTTTAAAGTCACATGAAAAAACTTATAATCAAAAATATCTTATATGTTTTTTTAATACTCATCGTATTAGAAGGCTTAGTGCGTGTTTTTCATTTGGGAAAAGACACTCCTACCCGATTTCTAGACGAATACAAGGTTGAAAAATGGAAACCAAACCAAAATGGTTTTTCGGTTACCGGAAACAGAAGACAAAATTTCTCAGAATATCATATCAATAATACAGGTTATAATTCGTACAGAGAATTTATACCTACAAAAGATAAAATCGAAGTAGCATTGGTTGGGGATTCATTTATAGAAGGGTTTCATCAAAATTACTACAACTCTATTGGTAAAAAGATTGAAAATGCTATTCCCGAAATTGAAGTATATGAATATGGCTATGCTGGTTATGATTTTGCTGATCAACTACATCTGATACATTCGTATGCATCGCAATTCGACCTTATTGATCACGTTATTTTAGGTATAAAATTCTCTAACGACCTAACCCGTGCAGAATATCAGGTTGTTAATAGTCGATTAGCTTTAGAGTCTCCCATGAACAAAATGCTTAAAAAAAGTAAACTAATCGTATACTGTAAAAGCATTGGGATTTTAGACCCTCCTCAGGAACTTATATATCGACTCCTTAATATACTTAAACCTAAAAAAAAGACAGTTTCGATAGCTGATACCGAAATTTTGAGAATTAAAAAAGAAAATGAAGAGAAATACCTGGCCAACTTCAAAAGTTTAGTTTCCAAATATGGATATGATAAAAAACGATTTACGCTTCTTTTAGACTCCAGAATAACAAGCCCTCTATTTTTATCGTATTTAGAAAAAAATGGATTTAGTTACATCGATTTTTCTGCTTCTTTTGAAGCCTCTGATCGCTCTACCACTTTGATTTATGACAGACACTGGAACAATCATGGTAGAGATATCATAGCAAAGGATATTACACAGTATTTGAGAGATATTAATCTTATAAAAAACTAATACCTTTCTGGTGCTTTTATTGATTTATCATAAAAGTGATGTTCATAATTTTTTGTTACAAAGTAATCAGAAGGCTTTTCTTTGGCAAAACACTGAAATTCATTAATAAAATGACTTTGATCGTAATAACCATGATCTAATGCAGTGGATAAATATTCTGAATTTCTGTTTAACAGTATCTTTTTTACCGTGGCTTCAAACCTAATAATTCGTTGGATTTTCTTTGGTGTAATGCCAAATTGAGATTTAAAATTTCTTTCAAACTGGCGGTAACTCAAATTAGTATAAGCAGCTAATTCTTTTAAAGAAATTGAATTATACTGCTTATACAAAGAATGCATGATAGCATCCCATTTGTCATTTTGTTTATTATGGTAATCATACAAACATGTAAGCAAAAAGGACTCTATACATTTAATTTTGTCATTAATAGTTTGATGCTCATTTAGTTTCTCTAAAAAATCTTTACCCTTGACCCCCCAAATATCCTCGACAGAAGCAAACTGATTGTTTAGCTCTATAAATGGAATTGAAGAAAAGTGACGAAAAGCCCCACTTTTAAATCGAACCGATATAAAAGAAACATCACTAAACTCATCTATATGTAATATTGAATTTCTAGGACAAATAATATGTCCATTATCACATTTATGATTATTTATTAGCAATGGTTCATGAGTATGAAACAACAATTCTAAACCAGCGCCAGGAAAAATCGCAGGCAATTTAAATGCTCCCGAATGTTTTAGAACATAAATTCGATCAATATATGTTGCCAAACTTTTATTAGGTTTATATGACGTTTTATTGATTAACAATTAGAAGACTTCTATTATTGGCTCTAATGTAAGCATTGAGGATACTAGCGAAATAAACTCTTCAAAATGATTCGAAGAATTATGAGCATCCACTGCATTCATATTTGTATATTCTTCATAAAAAATAAACTCTGTAGCAGTATCTATTTCTTCGTATAAACGATAAGTTACACAACCTTCTTCTAAATTACTTTCCCGAGCCATCTTTTTTGCATGTATCAAAAATTGTTCAGTACTTTCTTTCTGTACACTTAATCGTGCTATGATTGTTTTTTTCATATCACAAATATATACCGACATACAATGCCTGTATTGTAAAAAAACGACATCATTTAGGCGATATGTGAACCAGTTTCAAAAACAATTTTTTGCATCTTCGATTTCCCAATAATCAAATATGTATTTTCTTCTTTTAAAACTTTTAACACCCTAACATCTGATACTTTTTCAATACTAGTGTACAAAAAGTCAAACACAATTTTTCTTAAAAAATTATACTCGGCACTATTATAATCTATTATAGGGTATTGTTTTTCATACTGTGCCTCTATTATAGGTAATGCCTGATATTCTGGCTCCTGTAAAACAACAGTGCTCTTTTTTCGTTTTGCTTTATATTTTTTATATCGAACATAAGCTATTTTAAAAACAAACTCTTTAAAACTTACTTTCAAATATTCGATAGCGGCACTAATAGCGGCAGAAATAGATTTTTTGGGATAGATTATTTGGTGTTCAAAATTATAGATATGATTACACCATTCTCGTTTGTAAGTAAGATCTCCCATCCCCATCTCATAAGATTTATGATTATTTGCAATACACCAATCTAATTTCTTATAAATCTCTACACTCCCTAAACTAAATTTTCGGTAATCAATATCATATGATGATATTGCACTAAATAGTTGTCCGTGAAAATGATGATTAAGTGATATGACTATTGGATTATTATTATCATAAACGACAAATAATGATGCTTTTTTTTGATTGATTAAAGAAAAATATATGCTTTTATAATGATCCCATCGAATAAGGCTTTGACTCACATCATTACGTTGTTTAAATCTTCTGATTAACATTTTTTCTAAACAATCCATCAATAGATTATACTCCTCTTCTTCTATTGCGCCATAATATGTTTTATATGAAATCTGAAAACACGATTCGAGTCGTTTTACTCTTCTTCTTATTCCTTTTGCATTACTTCTAAAACGATATTTTATATAAGCATCTGCACTAGCAAAATCATCTAGAAAAATAGCATAGCCTTTAAAAAACTGATTTACTTTTCTCAGATTAAATATTCTCTTATCAACTTCTGGTTTTAAATAATCGACTACAAAGAAAACTGAATATACTGTATCAGGATTATTTACCAGTTTTTTATCATAATCAGGATTAATTAATTGTTCTTCAATTTTTGAATAGCTAATCTTAGGGTATATTTTTGGTATCAATCCTTTTTCAAAAACTTCAAAAAAATAATCTATCTTTACCTTTTTCATATACTTGATCTATAAAAAGGAAAGAAATAATCTTTTACATTTTCTTTATGAGCATGAGAATATTCTTCATTGACAGATAAACATAATTCATCATAAATTTTCATATTAATTATTTTTCTACCTGTATAAAAAACTACATCTTCATCTTTCGGAAAAAGTGATTTCTTATGTTTATATAACCCATCTCCATCTTTGATACCTCCTCCTAAAACATAGCATTTGATCTTATTTGTGATTGCCCACTCTATAATTTTTACTCTAAGAAAATCATTAGGTCTGTAACTGAAATACTCTGCATTTGTTCCGCCAAGAAATGCAAAAATAGTATCCTTATAGTTAATAATAAGTTCAATTGAAATGGGG
>CAKMZM010000001.1:13357-16762 GCA_929200365.1 uncultured Flavobacteriaceae bacterium
TTTCTAAAAGATGCCCTTTTACATTTGATAATGTTTTTGTTAAATAGCCCGAATATCTTTTATGATTTCCATTTAAGCTAAATCGTATGAACTCTGTTATTACATTATGATCTTTGTACCATTTATCAACGTTATTCCAAAACTGAACGATATCTTCTTCTGTTATTGTATTATTAAACAGAGGACCACTATAGCCATATGGGCTTATAACATCAAAATATGGATGTTTCTGATCCTTGATTTTTATTTCTCTAAAAACAAAAGGCATTAGAACAATGGGCTTGTTGTTGTTTTTAAATAAAAAATATTTCAGCTTATCAGAATCTTTTTCAAAATATAACAAATGCTCTGGGGAGTAGTACGCATTATTATTCCATCTTTCCAGAAGAAGTGTTTTATACTCTATGATATCTGAATTATCATCAAGATTTTTAATTAACAATTTGTAGTTTTGCTCCAATTGTAAAAATATTAGTTAGGTATAGTTGTTTATTTAGCGATATAATGGGTTCATTATATAGGTTTTTCTTTTAAGGCTGCATTTTTTAAAAAATAATCATTAATTTTTTCAGATAATACTTTTGATAGCCATATAATTCTACCACAATGCTCAACATGCCATACAGCTTTACCTTCAAATACATTTCCTGCAAGTAATGGACCTACAACATGCAAATTATCTGAAGCTTCTAATGCTTCATTAACTTCAAATCCAATTTTAGATTCGTTAGGGATACAATATTCTTTTTCTATTACATTTTTCAGTAATTCTGGGATATTCTGGTTATCCAAGTTTGTGCTACCTGCACAATTAATTACAATACTTACTGTATCTTCATAAGCTTTGTTTTCTCCAGATTGTGTATCTAAATATTCTAAAGAATATTCACCTGTCTTTGTTTTTCTAATATCATTAAATCGCCCAGCAATATGATCAAAACGATTTTCTTTTTTTAGTTCCTCAACGGTTTTTGAATAATGAAAGCCTGCGCATCGTTGTCTTTTACCTATTTCATTGCCATAATGACAAGCAAATTTTTTCAATTCTTCGGGAGTAAGTTTCTCTAGCAAAACGCCAAAAGCTCTAGATATAATATCCACTGTAGATGCTGCTCCTAGGTGAATTTGATCTGCATAATCCAAATCTTTGAATGTTGCTTCTGCAATAATTTTTGCTGTCAAATTATTTTCTTTAGTTAATGCTTGTAGATTAAAAGGGGTGTATTCTTTTTTTCGTTCTTCATCAATAACTGCATCTGGTAACATCCCTTGAGTAGACAGCATCAAAAATTTATGTATTCTAGATTTTATTTTTTCGATGTCATTTAGCTTATAAAGAAGTTCTAAGGCGCTTGCATTAGCTCCTACAATAAGGGCATTAACTTTTTTATCTGATTTTTTTTCCAGAAAGTTATTTATCTTACTTAAAACTCCTGTTAACTCAGAACTATAAGGATCATTTACAAAAAGCAAATTATCTTCTTCAATAATGGTCTCATTTTTCCAAAGATGGTTAACTGGTAGAGAACCAACAGATAGGATTACTTTATCAGAAAAAACAGTTTCTTTATTGTCTAAAAACAATTCATGTTTTTTTTCTTTCTTTTCTATGTCTACTACTTCTGCATTAATATAATTAACATTTACTATCTCTTTGGTCTTAAATTCTTCTAATCTACTCTCTACTTTTTCATTAATATACCAACCAAAAAAACGACGTGGGATAAAGAGATCTTTCCATTCATTATTTTGTATTTTATCGGTATGTTTAATGATCCATTCTTTTGATAAGGTGCCTCCATCTTTTTTCAACTCATCTAATAACCAATTCTTATTCTTGTTAAGCCATTTAATAAACTTTTCTAGTTCTGGTTCTGGTAAAAAGTTTTTTAATGATGTTATTAGGTGGACAGAAAATCCTGATCTTGACCCATATGGTATTCCAGAGTGAAATTCTCGATATTTATCAATTATATTAATATTAATTTTCCTTTTTGTTTTATGACCTTCAATGAGGTCTAAAAAATGCAAAATAGTAAAAGATGATGAGATTCCTGAACCAATAAAAGTGATCTCTGATGGTTTTGGTTTATTATTAAGTTTCAAGTTTATATGTTTTGTTTTTATTACTCTCCCTGGATTACCTACAACTGTAGAATAATCTGGAACATTTTTGATAATAACTGTTCCTGCTCCAATTAATGTTTCTTTTCCTATTTCTTTTACCCCAGTCATAGCGGTAACTCCCATTCCTATATATGCATTTTTTCTAACATTCATTAAAGCTCCGATATTAACTCCTGAAGAAATAAACACTCCGTCTTCTATACTAACATGATGTGCAATTGTAGTATCCATATTTATCATGATATAGCTACCAATTGTAGTGTGAGGCATTACAATATTGCCAGCCAGCATATAAACTGCTTCTCCAATAGTAACATCTGGCGCTATTGATACTGTATGATGTAAAAACCCAGGAATGCCATACCCTTCTTTTTTTAATGTAGAAAGATACTCTGTTCTTACCGAGTTTATTCCTATAGGGCAATATACATCTTGGATTTTATTTTTAAATTCATCAAGAAATAAGTCTTTATATTTCCCCAATATAGGGATTCCTAGTATTGTTTCACCTTCTAATTCAGGGTTATCATCAATAAAACCAGTAATATTAATACCTGCTTCCTTAAGATACGAGACATATACTTGTCCTTGAGTTCCGGCTCCTATAATCACTGAATTCTTCACTGTATTATATATATTTAATGTTTTTTTTGGTTAATTACTTCCTGTAAAAGTAGGCATATTCAAGTTTTCTTCACTATCAATATCTTCTTTAAAAAGTACTTTTTTAATTGTTGAAAATAATATTTTAACATCTGTTTTTAGTGTAACATTTTCTGTATACCAGACATCAAGTTTAAATTTTTGTTCCCAAGTGATCGTATTTCTTCCATTAACCTGTGCCCATCCTGTTATACCTGGTCTTACATCATGCCTTTTTTTCTGAAAATCATTATACAATGGTAAATATTTTACAAGAAGAGGTCTTGGACCAATTAAACTCATATCACCTTTTAGCACATTAAATAATTGTGGAATTTCATCTAATGAATATTTTCGTATAAATTTTCCAATTCTGGTAATTCTTTTTTCAAAAGGTAATAACTCTCCACTATCATCTTTTTTATCATTCATACTCTTGAGTTTAATGATTTTAAATATTTTTTCGTTTTTACCAGGGCGTTCCTGAAAAAAAAATGGTTTTCCTTTATTTGTTATTAATAGAATAATCACAATTATTAACAAAATAGGTGACCACATAATAAGCCCAAGTAGAGCAACGGTAAAATCTATTAATCGTTTTGTATAAGAATGATACACTTAAATTGATGTTTTTTT
>CAKMZM010000001.1:16862-42905 GCA_929200365.1 uncultured Flavobacteriaceae bacterium
GCTTTTTTACTGAACTCATTTAAATTTTTATTTATTGCTGTAATTCTAGTTCAATAGTATTTAATAGATCTCCTATATTGTTCATATTCATGAGATCCATTAATTTAAATTTTATGTTGAATGATTTTTCAATTTCTGTAATAATCATCATGTGTGTAATAGATTCCCAACCATCTACATCATCTGCTGTAGTCTCATCTGTAAGTTTAAAGTTTTCATGTGCTAATACAGATACAAAAGCTTCTTTTACTTTAGATAAAATTTCTTCTCTACTCATTGTCTATTATTTAATTTATATCAAAAAATGTTCTTAATTTTTTTCTATCAACTTTGCCATTTATGCTATGGGAGAACTCTTTTAGAAATCTAACATGCGCTGGTATCATATAATTAGGCATTTTAGCTTTCATATAATCAAACATTTCTTTTGTATCAAACTCTTCTGATTCTATAGCTAAACCTAATTCTGCATTACCGAGATTATTAATAATATCTATGGCTATGATATTCACTTTTTTATCAGATTTTGTTTTTGCGTGATACTCAATTTCTGCTAACTCTACTCTATACCCTCTAATCTTAACTTGAAAATCTACTCTTCCTACGTACAAAAAATCTCCTTCTTCATCTTTAAAACACAGGTCACCTGTTTTATAGTAGCGTATACTTTTTCCATTTTCTACTCGTGTAAAAAAACTCTGCGCATTCCTTTTTTTGTTTTTCCAATATCCAGGAGTTATCTGTGGACCTCCTAGGCATAATTCTCCTGTTATATTTAATGGTACTTCCTGATTATTTTGATCTACTACTAAATATAGTGTGTCTTTTTGTGGTTTTCCAATAGCAATAATCCCATTGTGGGCTTTTTGGTGAGTTTCTTTATGATATGGGTAAAAACCACTATATACAGTAAATTCTGTAGGGCCATAATAATTAAAGATTTTACAATTTGGTAAACATTCGCTCCATTCTTTTGCTATATCACTATGCAAAGCACCTCCTCCAAAACTACAATACCTAACATCAGTAGCATTGATTTCTGAAAAATAAGGTCGTAAATAGTTTATAATTGACGGAACCATAGTGAGAACAGTAAGTTTCTGTTCACTAATAAGTTTAAAGATATAAAAATATTTAATTGTTCCTTTTGGTATAGTATACATACAGGAGCCTTCTAGTAGTGGAAATAAGTACGTAACTACCGAAAAATCAAATGTAAGTTCAAACATTTGTAAACATCGATCAGAAGGAGTTAAATTAAATTCTGGTTCAGCATTAATTGCATTTACTAACCCTTGAATATTATCAAATGTTATAGGAACACCTTTTGGGAGTCCTGTAGTACCCGAAGTAAATAATATATAAGCTATTTGATCCCCAGAAATAGTAGTTATAGGTTCTAAATTGATTTCTGTTTCTACAATAGATTTAGAAGCAATTATTTTATAATCGATATAAATTGATGTTTCTGAAGAATCAATAACATATTTAGTTTCTGTAAGTTCAAAAACTTTTATGTTACGTTCTATTGGCATTTCTGGGTTAACAGGAATATATGCTTTTCCTTCGAGCCATAGTGCTATAATACTAGCATAGGTTTGGATATCATCATTAGTTACTATACCTATCAACTTTTCTGTACTTTCTATAGTATTTATAATGGCAGATCTTATCTTAGAAATTTCGATAGCAAAATCTCGATATGTATAAAATGTATTGTTTATACATAGCACATTATGATCGTTATGTTTTTCTATAGATTCTTGTAGTTTCTTTACAAATTCCATGTTTTGTTAATTGAACAACTGATTTAATAAAAATGTCCGTCTCTATTTAATATTTCTGAATTTTCAAAATCTAGATTAGTATCATTATGTGCTAATCCTTTTTTATGAACTCTATGTGTAAAAATGGTTTTATATCTTTTAGTAATGTTGTTTGATAATTTGGTATCATCTGTAAACATAAATTTGGTTCTTACTGTAGTAAAATTCTCGATCAGAGCATCTACACAAAGGTCATAGTTATGTTCTTCTTTTACCAGAAAATATTTAACGTTTAATTCATTAAAGTTAATAATATAAGATAAGAATCCTATAATTTCATTGTCTTTAATAATATTCAAATTATGTATATGTATATTATTACTAATCCCAGTTTGTAATGCTCTATAAGGGTGTTTATTTGAAATTGGAGTTTGTGTATATTGATTGTTACTAATCTGCCAATTTACATATTCTTTTGTTTTATGTATTAGGTCATTTTCACAAAGTGGTGCTATAAATTTCCATGCATCATCATCTAATTGGTTAACATAATCATATAAAAGTTCTTTTGTTCTTTTCTTAAACTTAATTTTGTTTAGGGTTCTTATTACGAAATATACAAATGTGTCTATGCTTTTTAAAAGAAGCTTAAATGGTTTTAAAAATCGAAATCTTCCTATTAGCATAGAAGGATCGAGGCTAAAAAACACAGTATGCCTTAATCTTGAAGATATTACAGTAAATGGTTGTTTTTCATAGAATGTATTTACATTTTCTGCATATGATTTAATTAAAATTTGTTTGCCTGCCAAATTAACAGCTTCGTTATAGATGTAGGTTCCCAGCACAGTATCTTTATATGTTGGGTGTACCCACCATGATATCATCCAATATACTTTATTAATTTGATTGTTTATGGTATTTATAAGATCTGGGAACATAAAAATAAAAGAAATCATCTTATTATCCTCATACCCTATAACTCCACAATAATCATCCTCCTCTATTCTATCATTAGAAACCAACCAAATAGCTTTGCCTTTTGGTAATGGGGCATGATTATCTTTCCAATATGTATTTTGGTCAATTGCCTCGCTTAACATTTTTTTTGTTAAGCCTATCACTTCTATATTAGCCATCTATTTCTTTATAAAACAAACTAATTTGTACCGTTAAAATACTCAGATGTTTTATCCTTTGAAAGGTTTACATCTTCTTTTTGTACAACTTTTTTAAGTGTTAATCTAACTATTTTTAGATCTAATAAAAAATTAAAATTTTCTACATACCATACATCATATTCAAATTTTTTTTTCCAAGTAATAGAATTACGTCCATTTACTTGTGCCCAACCTGTAATTCCAGGTCTTATTTTATGACGTATTTTTTGTGTACTGTTATAAATGGGGAGATACTCTATGATTAATGGTCTGGGGCCTATTAAAGACATTTCGCCTTTTAAAACATTAATCAACTGGGGAATTTCATCAAGTGATGTTTTTCTTACGATATTACCAACATTAGTAAATCTTTCATTATCTGGTAATAAGTTACCATGTGCGTCTTTTTTATCGTTCATGGTCTTAAACTTTATAATACTAAAAATCTTTTCATTTTTCCCTGGTCTCCTTTGAACAAAAAAGGGTTTACCATTATTGGCAAAGGCAAGAAAAATGACAAGAAGTACAAATATAGGAGAAATAATTAGTAATAAAATTAATGATATAACAAAATCAAGACTCCTTTTAACAAATAACCTATACACAAGTAGTACTATTATTAATTTATGATTATATCATTTCATTAACCATGACTCTTCTTTTTCCAGATGCAAGTAACGGAATTTCATCAACATATTCTATAGTAATTTTGGCATCTTCGCCCAAATACACTTTAAACTCGTTAAGAAACTCATTTATTCTATAAAATTCTTGCTCTAAATTTATTTTAAAATGATAAGTCCCTAATGCTTTTTGAATAAGCTGACACTGTTTTAACTCTGGATAATTATTGACTAACAATACTAGATTAGTAGGTATCATCTGTCCTTTTGTGTTATAGATTTGATCAATTTTTCTACCATTAACTTCTTTAAAGATGGCTTTAGAATCTTGGGCATCTTTAATTCCAATGTCTCCTGTATCATAACGTATCATTGGCACACTGTAATTAAACAAATCTGTAATCACAATCCTTCCTGATTCTCCATCTTTTACTCTTTTATTTGAATCTACTGCTAATATTTCTACAAAATAGCTTGCTTCATTGATTTCAAAATATTTTTTATTTCCTAAAGGTTGTTGTGCAAGAATTCCGTTTTCTACATTTGAATATCTTGAAACCACTTCTGTACCGAAATATTTATATATACTTTGTTTAGTATACTCATTTAACCTCTCTGACATCGCAATTACAGATTTAAGGTTACTTGAGATTGGTGATGATTTTTTGTGATCCAGATATTTACATATTTCTTCATATGCGGAGGCATACCCTAGCCAACTATTTGTAGATTTACTTTTGGTTAAATCTTTTATTATACGACCAATCAAGTTCTTTTCTTTCATTTCGAACACATCTACGGGTATAATATTTTGTAATATTCTGGTAATTGATCCTTTTTTCTCAAATGCATTCCACATTCTAAAATAAGTAAGTCTATTACCTATTTTGAAGCCTGCTTTTTCTGAAAAAAATATAGTATCGGCCATATTTCTCAATCTTTTGTCAATATTTTGATGCACTTTAAAAGGTGTACCCGTAGATCCGCTTGTACTTACTGTAAATTTTGGTAGGTTAATAAATTTTTCAGACTGAAAAGCACTAAAATTATCTCTGATAATATTTTTATTAACAACAGGAAAATCTTCTATAGAGGTAAAGTTTTGATAGCTTTTATAATATTTTGTTGAATTTATTGCATGCTTTAAAACCTCTTGAAGCTTTTCTTTTTTTATACTGATTGCTTTTGAAGATGCCGGGTTTTCTATAATAAATTTAATTTCATTATAATGATTTCGTTTTTTGCTTCCTTTTAAAGTATCAACTAACCAAAACATCTTATTTCTTAATAACTCAAAAAATTTCATTTCTTCTTATTATATATTTTTAAGCTTCTTCTAGAATTTCTTCATACATAAAATGTTTCAAAAATCCTCTGTATGAAATATCTGAGCCTAGAAGCGTATTATTATCATTTTCTTTAATAATTAATGAATCACCCTTACTAATCAATTGTTATATCACAGCCAATAATCTGGTCAGGAATATGTGTTACCGTGGCTTTTTCTATTTAATTTTCCTTTTTCTACATCTATAGCTACATAAAAACCTCCTGAACTACTATTATCCAAGACATTATCCAACTCCAAATCACATATACGCAGATATAATATGGATTTCATTATTTTTATCTATATATAAAATACGATCTACTTCTTTTCTACTTAAGTAGTTTGTATAGTTTGTGATTTCTTTCCTGTGTAAAAATTTGGTGAAATAAAAATAAGGCATCTCTTTTTTAACTATCCCAAAAGTTATAAGTTCGTTCAAAATTTGAAAAAATCCCTTTTTATTAGTATCGGCTATGATAGTCAATGACCAAATTTCTAAGCATCTTCAATTTACATTTCATAATTTATCTCAAATAATATTTTCAGTTTTTCACATAGAAGCTTCTTCCATAATTTCTTTGAATAAAGGGTGCTTTAAAAGTCCTCCATAAGTGATATCTGGTCCTACAAGATTTGTGTTATCATTTCCTTCTATAATCACTGGTCCGTCACTACTAATAGCTATATCCCAACCAATAATACGGTCTGGTATATGTGTTACCGCTTGTTTTACCAAATCACAAGCCTCTTCAAAACATGGGATTTCATAATCTTTAAACACCGTATTAGTATCTGGATGTCTATCAAGTTGTTCTCCTCCATATTTCATCAAAAGGTAACTTTTATCTTTTAGTTTTCCTTTTTCTACATCTACCCCAACACAAAAACCACCAGAACTCATATTATCTACCACACTACCTCCTCTACCAAATCGCATATAAGCTGATAAAATATGAATCTCATTATTTTTGTCTATATATGTATCAAACCTTATTGTATTGATACTATGACTGTATATTTTATTGATTAATTCGTGCTGCACAACATACTTTTGATGTATACAATCATTGACTAATATGTAATCACCATATAGATTAATATCTTCTTTAAGGTTTTCTTTGGTTATCAAATATGAACCAGTACCACCCATTTCTACAATAGCCTTAACAAATATCTTTGTTTGACCTGTTTTTACAAAAAGGTTTTTAAAAAATGTATGCAAATCATCTTTATCAGTAAGTACCTGAATTTTTGATTCATAGAAAAATCTATTTCCCAAATTATAACTCATCATAGGAGGAACTGGTAGATTTCTATCCTCCATATAGACTGCAAAAGCTAACTTATTTCTTAATAGTGATGCGTACTGAAAATGGTGTAATCTCTTAGATAACGTTATTTTATCTACTTCTTTACTACTTAAATATTCTTTATAATTTTTAATATCTTTTCTATATAAAAACTTCCCAAAATAGAAATATGGAAATTCTCTTTTTAGTGTCCAAAAAACAATTGCTTCTTTAAAAATTTTAAAACTTCCTTTTTTATCATCATCCTTCAAAAAAACCAATAATCGTTTTCGAAGTGACACTAATTTTCTTATCATATGTCTAATTTTAATCCTTCTTCATGGTTTGATTAGGCTTGCCTATAATCATTTCAGGAGGTTAAATTAATATGGCTTATTTCAAATAAAATATACTACTTAGTTAATGACTGATACTCTTTAAGTAATTCGATCCACACAAATTGATTTTGATACCTTGCAATAATTGATTCTCTAGAATTAGCTGCCAATGTATTTCTTAAGGTATCATCTTGTACTAATTTTCTCATACTTTCAAATAATGCTTCGGTATCTTTTGTAGGAATTATTAAACCATTATTACCATCAGATATAATTTCATTGCATCCATTAATATCTGTAACTATACTAACAATTCCCATTGATGCAGCTTGCATTACCACATTCGGGAAACCTTCTCTATAACTTGGAAATGCTAAAATGTCTGATATGGCAAAATAGGGTCTCACATCATTTTGCCAACCAGCAAAAATAATATTCGGATTAGTTTCTATTTCTGTTTCTGTTTCTGGTAATAATGGGTCTAGATCATTTTCAAAAATTCCTACCAAAAGAAGCTTTGTCTCTCGTTCTTGTTCACTTAATTTTTTAAACGCTAATATAAGCTCATTTATTCCTTTATCTTTTACTAATCTGCCCACAAAAATAATAACATTATCTGTTTTACTTATTTTTAGCTCTTTACGCAAATTAAGCTTATCCTGATCTGTGTATAAATTAGGATCAAAAAAAGAAGTATTAATACCATTAGAGCTCCCATTAGCAATTACCTTCAATTTTTGTTTTTTTGTATATTTATTTTTAATTATAATTTCTTTAAGCCCAAATGAATTAGGATAAATCATTGTAGCACAACTATAGGTTATTTTTTCTACTACATCTAGCAGCATTCTCTTAGCCCCTGTTGCTTCTAATAATGGTAAACCAGCAATCGTATGCAACCGATGAGGTACTCCTGCTAATTTTGCAGCAAGCATAGATAAAGTACCTGCTTTTGGAGTATGGCTATGTACAATCTCTGGTTTCTCTTTTTTAAAGATTTTATATAATTTATAAACTGATTTAAGATCCTGAACAGGAGTGATTTTACGAGTCATTTCTACAGGAATGACTTCAATCCCCTCTTCTTTAGAAATTCTTTTTAAGCGATCACCTCCTTTACCAGACACGCCAATCATGTAATAATATTGTGACATAAATTTTAATTGCCCTTGTAATAATCCTCCCAATGATTTTGGTATAGTTGTTACTCGAATAATTTTACTCATAACTTCCCCTTATAACAAAATGTATAAATCTTAAATTATTTATAATCAGATTACAAATATAGATATAACAAATTCTTTATTTAAACCTATTCATTTTTTTTTATGACATCAAAAAACGAATATTAAGCTCTATAATTGAACTCATTTTGAGCTTACTTTTAAGTAGTTTTTATCAAAAAACTAACATTTTTGATTATAAAAAAATAAATTAAAAGGTAAAGACAACAAAATCAACTATTTACGTTATAAAAATATAATTTGGTTTTAAAAAACTCAAAATGGTGTGATTTTCGTAGTTTTTAGGTAGTTTTGGAATAGTATTATATACTTTATCAAATTAAAAAAACAGCATTATTTTATGGTTATTACATACTGATTCGATGGGTTAACTATTGATGTGAAATTTTAACATTTTTTCATCGATGTAACACACAATAACCCCGATGAAATTGCGTTTCTGTATTTAGAATATTAAAAAATTTAAGAATATGCCAAAACAACTACTTAAAATTAAAAATGTAATAACCAAATTTATTTAGTACCATGAAGATGACGACCAATTTTTTAATTATTTTTTTGACATTATTCCTAATTTCATGTAGCAACGAGGACTTTGATGAGATATTACCACAGAGTAATCCTGACACAGAAAACCATGCCCCAGACCCAGAAGCTTCCGAAAACACCGCAACAGAAGCCTGTACTTTTGATGTTTCGAAAATTGAACCAAACCAAACTATTATTGTAGATTGTATCTTAGACTTACAAGGAAAGACATTTGACTTACCTTCTAGTGTTACTTTTGAATTCGACAAAGGAGATATTATCAATGGAACTTTAAATTTCCCTGATAATGGTAAAATTGATGGCAGATTGCTTAATTCTACTCTTACACTAGATGGTAGTGTAAAATTAATTGATCCCACTTTTAAATTTTATGCCGAACGATGGGAAGGTATTGTAGAAGGAGAAACAACTTCTGATGTTGCTCTTAAAAACAATAAAGAATTAGAACGATTACTTGAATACACCAAACAATTAGGAGCCACAACCTTTAAAATCAATAAATTTGATGCATTTTTTGAGGTTACCAAAATTACACCTCCAGCTGTTCACGTATTTAGAGCAAGTAAAGAAGGAATAAACATACCTTCTGACTTTACGTTGCTAATGACAGACAATACACATCTACGAACATTCCCCGCAGAAGCAGGGAAAGAAAATGGAGCTATCATTGCCATTAACGATGTAGATAATGTTAAAGTCATAGGTGGAAAATTATATGGCGACAGAGATCAACGTGCCTATTCACCTAGAGATACAGGTTTAGAAGGAAGTCATCTAATGCATATCCAGTCTGGAAGAAATGTGACTATAGATAATGTTAGCTTTATAGAAGGCTCTAAAGGAGGACTTACTATCTATTCTAAAGGTTTCTTTACGAACCCTGCAAATTATAAACCTACAACAAATCTAACTATTAAGAACTGTACTTTTAAGGATAATAGAAGAATGGGGATTTCTCTTACCGATGGTCGAGAAGTTTTTATTGAAGGAAATACTTTTATCAATTCTGGCCAACCTTCTAGTAATTCTGATGGTGGTGAAGTGGGTTATGCTATTAATGTTGAACCTGCAAGAAGAAGAGCTGCTGATGGAACTTTGTTAGAAATGCAAAAAGTATTTAACACATACATTAAGAAAAACAAAGAAACAAATAGTAGAGGTGGTTTTTTAACCGTAACTATTGGTCAAGATATTACCGTAGAAGATAATGACATTGGTACCAGAGTAGTTTACTCACTAACTAATGGTACTAAAATCTTAAACAACAGATTTAAAGCAGGAGGGATTGGTTTAGAAAGCTGGGCTATTTTTGCAGCAGGCTCAGGAGAAACTGTTTTTAACAACGAAGTAGCTGGAAATGAAGTGTCTGGATATAAAACAGGTATTGTAGTTGGCTCCAATGAAGCATTTGTTCATGATAATGTTATTAATAATAGTAACGTGGGTATACAATTAAGTAAGCCAAATGATACACGTATAATTGACAACAAGATTAATGTTGTAGAAAAAGGAATCTCTTGCACCAATTCATTTATTAATAATGGCGAAATTAGAGGTAATAAAATTACAACTACAAAAACCAATGGATTTCATATTTATTTCACAGGTGTAAACCAAACAGAAAACTCTAAAGACTACAAAGTGACTATTGTAGGAAATACATTTTTGAATGCAAGAAAAATTACATTCTCTAGAGCAAAAGGTATTACTTTTACTGATAATTTAGTTGATGGTGGTCTTGAGATAGGAGGTTCAGCTGATATTACTATATCGGCAAATAAAAAGATTGAACCAGCGAGTAGTGACGGTATACGTTTATTTAATGTAAACACCAATGTGTCTATTCTAAACAATACGATTACAGAGCCTACAGGACAAGCAAGATATACATGTATTAATAATAATTCTGACACGGGCAGTACTATCACCAATACTGGCAATACTTGTAATTAAACAAAATAAATTAAAAGAGAATCATACACAATAAAAAAGCCAGAGACTAAAACTTATCTCTCTGGCTTTTTTTATTACAATTCTATTGTAAAATTTCTTCTAACTGCATCAAATTTACCATTTGCCCCGAGAGGAATATCATCTACTATATGCATTTGATAATTTAGGCTTTGCCCCAATCGATCTTTTAGGTTACTTAACAATCGATCTTGCATCGTACTATCAAAAGCATTATCTACAATTAAATTAACCGTAATATCTTGCGGAGTTTCTTGAATAATTTGACTCTTCACAATACCTTTTAAGCCTTTATAAGCGGTATCCATCCTACCAACATATCCTTTTTCTTCTGTCCATAAAATATCATCCTCTCTACCAGTAAGTCTTTCAATGATTGGCATAGAACAATTACAACTACACTTTTTGTTATTTTCAGATAACAATACAGTATCTTCTATATTATATCGAAGTAAAGGAGTCTTCAAATTTGTAAAACTTGTTACTACTAATTGTGCTACATCTCCAGGCAATGCCTTTTCTCCCTTTGTATTTATAAATTCGAAGATTCCAGAATCCAAATTTAAATGTAAGTTACCTTCTACGCACTCTGTAATAAATGGGCTTCCCTCACTAGACGCATATTGGTTAAAAACATGACAGTTAAATGCTTTTTCTATTTCTATTCTCTGATAGTCATATAAAGTTTCTGCTGTTACTGCTATCGCTTTAGGAACAAAATCTAATGTGATATTATTTTGATTAATGAACCTACTTATTATGTATAAAGCAGAGGGGTAACCATCTAATAATAATGGTTTAAAACGATTCAATTTTTTTACATAATGAATCAAATTTATTTCTTTCAAATGATATGTAGACATCAATAATTGACGTTCGAAGTAATTATAAACCCAAAAAGGAGGTTTTTTTGCATTAGGCTTAACCATTAATCTTCCAGAAAACCTAACTTGTCTTACTCTTTGCGTTTCAAGTCCAATAGTTTTATGAAACCTTCTCCACAAAGCAAAAGAGCGATTAATAGATTCCGAATCCAAATAATTAATTGTAGGAGCGCCAGAAGTTCCACTTGTATACCCTACCCCATCTGTATTTCGTTTTTTATTTACAATTATATCTGGGTTAGATTTTCGTTCAGATTTTGTAAGAATTGGCATTCTCTTAAGAGCTTTATATGGATTCTCATTAATATCGTTTTGCGTAATCCCCAATTCATTCATGATTTTTCTATACCAATCAGAGTCTTGTAATACTTCTGAAAGCAATACTGTTAATCTATTTTTTTGATATTCTTCAACAATACTTATATCAGCATCCCACAAATTAATATATTCTTTTAAATACTGGTTAAACTCTTTTGTATATCGCTGCTTTGAATTTTGAAACGCCTTTATATTCAATGCTATAAACTTAAGAGGATATGGCAGATTATTATATATTTTTTCTTGAATTTTTCCCATAATTATACTGTGGCCTGTTCTATATAAAACTCTTGAATTTTCTTAGTATTAGAGATAATATCATAATTTGCACTGATAATCTGTTCTCTATTATTTCTTTTTTGAAAAGAAGGCATATCTGCAATTTTATTTGCCCAAACTTCTACAGGTTGATCTATTGAAAGAAATTCGATATCATTCGTTAAATGAACTTCTTTTGTTATCGTATCAGAGGTAAGAATTTTAAGTCCCGCAGCTTGAGCTTCTATCAAAGTAACAGGTAGTCCTTCATAAAAAGAAGGAAATACAAATATATCCAACATCTGATACAGTTCTGGTATATCTGCTCTAACTCCCATAAAATGAACTCTTTTATTTATGGATAAGTTTTTAGCCTCTTTTTCTATCACACTTTTTAATGGTCCATCACCAATGAGTACTAAATTAGAGTCTGGCTTCTTTTTCAATAATTCGGCAAAGATATGTAGTAAATAAGCATGGTTTTTTTGACTTGTAAAACGCCCTACATGACCAATAACTAATGAATCATTAAGGTTAAATTTCTCTTTATATTCTGCGGCTATAAATTGATTATATTGAAATACTTGAGTATCAATTGCATTATTCATCATTTTGAAACCAGTATTAGCTCCAAACAACCATTTCCCTGCTTTCTTGCCACAAGAGAAATAATGAGTTGCATCTTTTTTAACTTTCTTTTTTAATTGAAATTTTATTATTTTTTTAAATATTTCTTTAAGGTTTTCTTTTTGTCTCAAAAAAGTAATCAAGTTTACTTTATCTATAGCAATATGTGCATGAGCAATACGACAAGGAATATTAAACTCTCTTGCTATTTTTAAAGGAAAACAACTAAACGTATTTAAATGAGAATGTATTACTGAATATTCATTATGCTCTTTGAAAAAATTTCTCAGTGACTTATAATATTTTTTTGGAAACAAAGGGTTAATTGGGTCAAGTCTATAAATTTTTCCGCCTAAGCTTTCTATTTCGCTATCAAAAGCAGCAATATTCTTTCTGTGTACCAAAAAATCAAATTGAATTTTATCCCTATCAATTTTTCGGTAATAATTCATGATCATAGATTCTGCACCTCCACGATTCATAATGGTAAAAACTTGTAAAATTCTAATTGCGGTCATTAAAATTAGTTTTTAGTTTTAAATCTAATATAGATATTTAATAATACTCCAAATGGAATTGCTAAAATTGTAATCAGTTTCTCTGGAGATTCGTTTATAAATGATCCATTTTTTATAAACATTGAACTTGAAACATAATGAATGGCATTTTTAAATTTATTCATAAAACTTGTATCAAGGTGCATTCTACTTTTTCGAGAAAACGCAAAGCCTCTTGGGTGTCTCCTGTATTGTTTAAGTATGTTTAAACTAGAACCATCTGCCATATATTCTACCACACATAATACTTCATTAATTGGCAAAAGTTTATAATCTTGGTCAATTAATTGATATAAATATCCGAGAGGAACAAATCGTTCTCCTTCAAAAATTGGGTATGCTGGGTATTTTTTTACTATCTCGGTTCTATATACTAATTTTTTATCTCCTTGTATTTTATGAGTATGGTATAGATCATACAGTGTTGTTTCTGTAACATTTTGAGGAATTTTGGTTCCTATAATATTTCCACTTTCATCAGCATCCAAACCTACTAAACCAGCAAACTCAGGTTTATCTTTAATAAGATTCCAAGCATTTAATATTTTTTCAATTGCATTTTCTCCCATACAATCATCACTATCAATACAAACATTAAGTACGGTCTTTATTAATTTATATGCAGTATTATGCCCACCATGCATTCCTTGATTTTCCTGATAATGATATTGAATAGTAATCTTACCTTCATCAATCCACGAGTTCACCAATTCTTCAGTATTATCTGAAGAACCATCGTCTATAATAAGCCATATAAAATCTTGATTTGATTGTTCTATTAAACTTTCATAACACTTGTGCAAACAATAAGCTCTGTTGTAAGTTGGTGTAAATACAGTAATGGTTTTCATATTTTTTTTTATAAGAGATTGTTAGCTATATAAATAAAACATCAAATATGTAAATGAAAAATAGATTAGCATTACTTTGCCAATCATTAAATGATGATTCTTAAAAAACTGTTCTTTTAGAAAAGGATAAATGATTACTAATCCCATCATAAACCATGATAAATATGCAAATCGATTAGAGAAATTAGCTCTAATGACCAATACCCAAAACCCATTACAAATTAAATAGGTATTTAAGAGCTGAAAATATAATTTATCAACATAATTCTTTTTGTAAACAAAATACCATCCTGCAAATACTGCAAAGGCACTATGAAATAAGAAATCCCACCGAAAACCTGTACTAGAAAAAGTTCCTTCCTCTGCCTGACCTGTTAGATACCCAGAAAGTCTATCGTCTGCAAATCCCAAACTACTAAAAAGAGTAATCCATACACTTCCCATTAATAAAGATAATGGTATGCAAACCAACCATCCCTTTAAATACATTTTAGGGTTATTATATAAATAAGTGACCAAAAATGCTATTACGGGTAAAAACATTGTTGTATGAAATGAAACCGAAAGCCAGAAAAAGATTCCCATAAAAACCTTATTCTTATGATTACTTACTGCCAACAAAAAAAGAGAGGTAGCTACACCATTTCTAATACCATTGACTCCATAGGTATAAAAAGAAAAAGACACTGCAAACATTACAAAAGCATAATACCAATATTGGTTAAATAATTTTTTAGAAATTCTATACAAAGGATATATATATAATGCAGCACAAATAGTAAAGAAAGTATGTAAAGAAACTACATAGGATAGTGTTTTCATATAGATATGAAAAAAAATATCTTTTGTTCCTAATATCTCTCCCCCGTTACTATACCAATTAAAATACCTGGTATAGGTTCGCATATCGCCAAAATACTTACCACTTAATGGTCTTTGTCCTAGATATAAAATCAAAAAAACGATAAGAACATATCCTACTGCATTAATAAAGTTAACATTCTTTTGGTCATCTATTTTTAATAGACCTGTATGTAGCAGTGTAAATAATATCAAAAAGAGGAAGATATTTATGAATACTGGAAAATATAGTTCTAAAGGGACGAGATCATTCATGTGCTCCTATTTTAGACTTTATTTTTAGAATTAGTAAGTATTCTAGCAGGGTTACCTACAACTGTGCAACCATCAGGTACACTTTTTGTCACTACACTACCTGCGCCAATATTACAATTATCTCCAATAGTAATGTCTCCGATTACTATTGCTCCTGTATATATTGATACATTTTTACCTATAGTAGGTCTCTTTCCTTTTATTTCTCCTACTGTAACCAAATGGTTTACATAAAAATTCTCTCCAATTTCATCAGCATTCAAAATAGTACTATAAGGATGCCCTGTGAGAATACCTCCCCCTAATTTGGTCGTAACATCTATTCTAAAATATTTTTCTTTTCTACAGTATAGATTAAGAATTTTTGTAACAATTCCTCTATTCCTGAAATAAAAAATTGTTCTAAAATCAGAAGAATCCATAAGAAAAGTAGACAACAAATTCACTTTACTTCCTTTCATTCCTTTAGAAGTAGCCCATCGCTCTATATCCTTATCTATATCGCTCTTATTTTTACTAAACTTGTAAAGAATAATATGTGGTATCAAAAAGATTCTATAAATATTTATAAGTAATATCCTCATCATGTTCTTTTACTTGATAGATAAATCATTAAACATCTTTTCCCAAAGATTCATAACTGTTTCTAATTTATATTTTGATGAATTCTTTCTTGCATTCTCTCCTTTCAGTTTTAATTGTTCTTTATTGTTCATTAATTTCAGTAATTGATCAGCAAATACTTTCTTGTTATAATGAGGTATCAAAATCCCATTCTCTACATTAATAATATTTCTTGGTCCAAAAGGACAATCAAAAGATACTATAGGCAGACCACAAGCTTGTGCTTCTAGTAAAACAAGAGGGAAGCACTCATTGTGTGATGTCATCACAAAAATTGATGCGTTTAACATTTCTTTCTGAATAATACTCGTTGCTCCTTTAAGAGTTATAGAATCTTGTAAACCATATTTATCAATTTTATTCTGCAATTTATGAACATAATCCGAATCTCCATCTCCATAAATATCTAATTTCCAGTCTTTTTGTTTATTATTTATAATTCTCCATATATCAATTAATATATCGTATCCTTTTACATGAGCTATTCTTCCTGCTGTGATAATCCTATTTTTGGTTAATTGAGATACTGAATCTGGATAGAAAGTCAAAGGATTTGGAATGATCACTGTATTAGCTGTCTTATAGTATTTAGATTCATCTTTATTAAGAATAATGAGTTTATCATATTTTGACTCGACATAATCAGTATACTTAAAAAACAACTTCTTAAATAAACTCGGTTTTTCACGTTTATCTTTTTCAATAAATTTTGAGTAATGAAACTCCTTTACTTTAGGTATTTTTTTATTAATAAATGGAACAAAATAGGTATCCACACTATGGCTGCATACTATAATTACATCAGGTTTTATTCTTTTGATTGTGGATTTAGTTTTGTATATATGTCTAGGTAATTTAAATAAGTTTACTGGATGAAAATACGATTTGTTTCTTTTATAATTAACTTCTAAGTCCTGAAAAATAATTGCATTACTAAACTCATAACAAGGGAGAGTATTTTTTTGCTCTGTAGTTAAGATATGAATTTCATAATCAGGTAGTGATGCTAAATAATTTGCTTTGATAGAAAGTACTCTTTCAATTCCCCCATGCAAATATACCTGATCAATAATAAAAACTATTTTCATTTGGATGTGCTGTGAATTAAACTAGTAAATAAAGTGTCCCATTCACCAGCTATTTTTTCTGGTAAATAATTTTCTATAGCTTTTCGAGCATTTTTACCCATCATCATTCTAGAAGCTTCGTCTTTGATAAGAGTTATAATAGCCTTAGATAACCCCTTAATATTACCATTGTCGATCAACAAACCATTTTCCTGATCAGAAATAATATCTGATGGACCATAAGGGCAATCAAATGAGACACAAGGCACTCCGTAGGCCATAGCTTCTGTTAACACCATTCCAAAACCTTCATACCTAGAAGCCATTACGTAGATAGAAGCTTCTTGATATTTCTCTCCTATATTTTTTACTGGGGCATAAAAGTTAACATTGCCTGATATTCCCAAACTATCTGCAAGGTCGTCTAACTTTTCATGTTCACTAATAGTGCCATATATATCCAGAATCCAATCTGGATATTTTTCTATAACTAATTTCCATGCTTCTAATAATCGATCATATCCTTTTTGAAAACTTTGCTTACCAACTGCCAATACTCTTTTATTGGTTAATTTGCTTTGCTCTTTTGGATAAAATGATAATGGATTAGGAATTACTTTCAAGTTTTTTAATTTCCATTCTTTTAGATTACCTTTTGTTAAAACAATAAAATGTTCATAACGAGCTCCTCCAAAATTCATCATCCTGAATTTTACAGCCGTAATAATCTTACTTTTTAAAGAACGAATTCCTCTTTTTATTTCTACATTTTTTGAAACATGTCTTTCGTAAATCATCGGACATGGTTTGCTTATTAATAATGGAATAAAAAAACCTTTTACGCCGTCGTCACATACAGAAATTACATCTGGTTGAATATTTTTCACAACTCTTTTAAGTCCTTTTACATAATGAGGAAAAGACTTAATAGAATTACCTTTGGTGCTAATATTATGATATTTTATTTTTGAACTAAAATCATAAAACAGATTAGTTTCCTTTTGATTTAAAGTAAGGATATGTACTTCATAGCCTAAATAATCTGCCAGATAACTTGCTTTGATTGATAAAACTCGCTCTAGTCCGCCAGGACCATTTACTCTATTTGTAATATAAAGTAATTTCATAAAATTTCTGGATTTTCGAGCTTACTTATCATTTAATTAAGTTTTTCAAGCTTTTCTTGCTATCTACTTCCTGTTAAAAGCGAATATACTTTTGGTGTTGTTTTTTGAAGCAATTTGGCAAAGCTTACACACAATAGTGTAATCAATATTGGGCTTATAAAAAACAATATCAACAAAATTATGTCATTTTCTCCTATATATTTCACATACATTTTAGTAAAATAAGTTAGTGCAACTCCATGTGCTGCATAGATAAAAAAACGATATCCATACAGGTGTTTATTCTGAAGTTCATATTTTTTATTTATAAAATCATACCAGCACCATACTGTAAAAAAGCCAATAAACATTGTTATCCTTTTGCAAAGAATTGCTATCCAGTAATTTTCTTCATAAGTACCTCTTACATAAAAATTAAGAAAAATAAAAACACCCCATATTACTGCCAAAAATAGGTATGTAGATGACTTAAAATTAGAAACAATATTAAATTTTGAAATAGACGCATAAGCACCAAATGAAAATGAAAACAAACCTAAGTATTGAAATAAATAAATATTATTTACATAAAACAAACTAGGTTGCTCTAAAAAAATCAAAGCTCCTAATATTATTAAAAAGTAGAATTTCAGGTATTTAAAACCCAAATAAATGAGTGGTGTTAACCATATATAAAAAATTAACTCTCTAATAAACCAAAACGTATAATTAATTGGGTCAACAAATGCCAACCATGCTTGTCTCCATATAGGCATTGTATGTAAAGGTTTCTCAAAAAATTGGGATAATAATGGTATAAATTGAATTACATATACTATTAAAAACCATAGACCACACCACAAAATATAAGGTATTACTAATGTTTTAAATCTATTTTTAATCTTTCTTTTAAAAGTAAATACGGTTAAATCATGATTATAGAAAAAAAGATACCCAGAGATAAAAAAGAACATGGGTATAAAAATGTTAGAAAATTCTAATGCAAATAAATATTCTATATAATAAATCACATCTTTGTCCTTCTCAATCATTAAATTTGTCAAATTATAAGCATGACAAACCACAACCATAAAAATTGAATAGAATGATAAGATACGTATCTTATTGCTTATACTTTTATCCATTAAATTATTTTTTAAATTCCCGAAACTCTAATCTAAATTATAAGAATTGTAATTATTATGATTTCTTTAAAACTATATCCAAATATGGATAGCAAAAACCTTTATGTAATTTTTTATTTAATGATCTTAAGAACTTTATATACTTTAATCCCTTAAAACCAAACTTTAAAAAAGCTGTTTTTTCAAATTTGACCAAACTGCTCACTACATTCAATTCTTTAAGTGGAGCAATTGCCAGTTCGAATTCATGATAACTAGCTCCTCTTCCCCATCGTGCAAATTTCATTAATTGTTCATCATCTAATTCTCTATATGAATCTTTAAAATTCTTCCTATCAGAGAATTTAGAATAATAAAATGCAAGGTCATCTGGAAGCCAATCATAAAAAGGAAGTGCTGCAGTATGTGAGTCATAATACCATAATCTATTTGGGGTTTCAATTATTGCCAGAAAAGCATCTTCTGGTAGCATATCCCATGCTTGTTTTAATGATGCCAACCTCTCTGTTACAGTCATATGCTCTAATACGGCATAGTAAATAATAAAATCAAACTTTTTCTCTTTAAAACTATCATAAATTTCATCTCCATTTACATGATGCAACTCAGCTTCATAGCCTGCAATTTTCATTCTATCTTTTGCTACTTCTAGAGCTCCTTGGTCTACATCTACCCCAACTACTTTTGCCCCTTGTTCTGTTAAGGCTAGTGTAGAAATTCCTGTACCACATCCTATTTCCAGAACATGAGCTCCATTTAAATCCTTTACACTATTAAGCCATGGGGCAATACGGTTTCTATTATAAGATAATCGTTCATGTAACTGACCATTAATTGCTGCATTATATTCATAAGAAGATAGTTCACTTTTTGTATTACCTCTATCTAAGTAATTTTTTTTAAGTGATTCTGTTAATTCATCAAGTTGTTCTTTTGTAAACTCAGTATATTTTTGCTGCATTTTCCTAGGAGCTGAATAGAACGTTTTTTTGAATTTTTTCTTAAGTATATTTTTCATTATTGGTTATTTTTTGGTTATAATTTTTTAACGACCGTATCCCTTAATGATTTGGCTAAATCATAGTGTTTTTCAAGATTTTTTACCATTGTATTTTTATCTACTTTTCCTTCTAAAGGAAAGTTTGCTACATATTTACCAGTTTTACTATCAATATCAATCCTATTAAATAGTTCTAAAATACCATCAAATCGACAAGAATCAACAAAACTATCAAATCCATTTACAAAAATTACTGGGGTTCCCATTGCCAAACAGGGTAAGGCACAATGAATTCTTGAAGTAATCACTAACTTTGCCTTTGCGTATTTATGCAAGAGTTCTTCTGCCATAGTAAACTTTTCTTCATCAGTATATGTATTAGATGGTGGTTCCTGATTAATAAAATGGGCCGATTCTAAAAGCTCTTTGCTAATAAACTTTTTTAAATGCTTATTTTTCTTTCCTAGTTTAAATGCAGTACCATTAAGAATATTCTTTACAGTTAGTTTCATATTATAAAACACTTTTTCTGATCTTGGGTAACTATATAACGGATCTACAATATATATATCTTCTCCTCGCTCACTATCATCAACTTTATAAGAGTCTAGAGTTAATGTTAGACACCCTGTAAAATACGCATCTATCCCTTTAGCTTTTAAGGTATCTGCGGTAAACTGATCTCTACATCCTATTGGTTCGTGTTTTTTAAGATAAGTAATTCCTTTTTCGCTAAGCATGGCAGATGCCGCTGTATTATTCATATGGAACGAAACGAATACTGGATCTATTTTATCTGAAGGTATCCAATCATGAATATTATGTGTAAACCAACCATTCATAATTAGTTTTACAGGATCACCCTGATATTCTCCTAGTCGTTCTCTATTGATTAAAGTATCTACTTGAGGTAAAAATTGTTTTGCTGCAAGGCTTTGTATATTATCTCCAACATTAAAAAACCTTTTATTTTCATCATAAGTAAGTAATCCGTATTTCATACGCTATTATTTTATCTTTTTATAAAGTTTAATCAACCCTGGAAATTTATTCCTGATAATAAACTTTAATCTTCCCATTTCTTTGGCTGGGTTGTTAATTTTTTCTTCTAAAAGTTTATCAATTTTCCCATTCCTAATATCTTCTATTTGTTTTGTTTCGGTTTCTAGATTGTCAAAAACATAAAATTTGTCTGTGTTTTTGGCTTTTTCCATCAATTCCCACCAAAAATATCGCACACCTTTACTAGCTCCTCCTATATTCAGTACTTCATAAAATTTATCATATATCTTGGCATCAACATTAAACCCATAGTCGTTTGGGTTTTTATCGTTAAGTATTAATCCAAGAATGGTTCTGAAGCATTTTTCACATATACTGCAATTAAATTCTGTTCTCTTTTCTGAATAACAAACTCTTAACCTAAATCTTGTATCTCTAATCGCTGCAAAGTTGGCTATTATATCTACTTTATCCTGTCTCTTTAGTTCATATCCATCATGAAACACCTTTATTTCACTTGCCCAACTAATTTTTTCATCGATTTCTGGTGTTGATCCCCAATCAATATCAATATGATCTGTATAAGATGAAGCTATATAAATAGTCTTATACCCTAAAAGATAGCTTATTGGAGCTATTGAACCTATCAAAGCTAATCCATGTTGAACTTTACCCCACCAGCCAATATCTTTTAATAACAATTCTACTTGATATGTGTAGAAATCTCTAAGATTTGTTTCTATGTATTCCTTGTGGTTCTTTTTTAGCAGTTCTTCATTTTCAATAAAGTTAGTAAAACCCTCCCATTGTTTCTCATCTTTAATCTCTATATCTGCTCCTAACAGGGTAATTAAATCAGGATTTTCTTCATAGATTCTTATATATGTTGCATAAGCATCAACACCTCCACTAAATAGCATTGCGGTTTTATCACCATCAATTTTACTTTTGATCAGTCTTTTTGCTACCAATCTACCTGTAATCTTAGTGTTTTCTCTTTTGGAAAATTCTGCACGCACTAATTTCTGCGTATTATAAAAAGTTTCATCTACCTCATCTACTTCAATTACAAACCCAGCATACCAAGCAATAGGTAACATATTAGATAGAAAAGGAATTACTGAAATGCTATTAGGCACTTTACTTATATCAATTTGATACTTTGTATAGAATGGTTTTTCTGTAACAAAATACTTGAGAATATTGGTACTTGCGATGTATTCATAATCTATCCTTTTCCCTTCTTCTGAATGATGTATTTTATGAAGTACTAATTTATCCATCTCAATTTACTTTCGCTTTAACATTGCCATGACTGGTTTAGTAAATATTTTTTTTTCATATTCCAACAAGCCTATCAAATACATAAAAAATATGAATACTAATGTATATAGACTTCCTTTAGCAATAAAATTGAACCATCCATTGCCTGGGATATAATTTATTAAATATCCTATTACTACAATTACCGTTAAAGCAATTAGAGTTTTGTTTGCTAACTCCTTAAAAAATCTAAGGATATTTAGTTTTATCGTTTTATGATAATAAAAATTCATAACATTTTGTACAATCATCCACCCTATTACCGTACCTGTTATCATCCCGATTGCGGCATGTTCTTTTGCTAATAAAGCTCCAACTCCAGTGCCCACTACCATAAAAGAAACGTACAAAATTGCTTTAAAAGCTAATTTATTTTTTGCTTCTAAAATAGAATTTCCAAAATGTTGTACTAAAGGTAATGTGTATGCTACCATAATCATCAAAGCAATGACCCAAGATTGATGACTCCCCTTTTCTCCTAATGATTTACCAACCCATAGATTTACAAATTGATAGCCATACAAAATAAATGCAATCAATATGTACATCAATACAATAAAAGATAGCCTTCCTATTTTAATCATCATATCGGTGAGCTGTTCTCCTGTAGCATTATCAACAGACATCTGCGTTGCTTTTGGTAAAAAGACCCCAGAAATTGCTGTAGAAAATCCCCCATAATAAGTACCAAGCGTAATTCCTATTCCATAGATTGCAAGAATTTCAGGTGGACATATACTACCAAGTACCCAATGCCCAGCTTTCCATTGAAATAAATTTACTATTGAAAATATAAAAATCCAAACAGAATATTTTAAAATATGCTTAATAAAGTTCTTACTAAAGGAATGTAATTTAAACCGTACTTTAAGTTTCTTAAAGACATAAAATGCAGTAATTGCCACAACACTTAATCCAAAGATAGTATCTACAATTACTAATGCAATGGATCTTCCTCCTAATAAGAGTATCCCCACTACAGTAATAGACCTTAGCACATATCTAATGATGTTAAGTGTTTTAGGAAAAACAAAAGCTTCATAACCAGAACATATACCTGTAAATGAGCCTCCAGGAAGTCGAATAGCCAGATTAAAGATCAAAATAATGTACATTATTTTGGCTATTCTTAATTCATCTGAATCCATTTGCGAAAAATAGAAATCTATTTGAGTATAAAAAGCAAAACCGATCAAAAGGACTAATACTGATATTAGCGAGTAAATAATCATTGTGGTTGCAAGAAAGTTTTCTTCTCCTTTTTTATCTTTTTCTGCTTTGTACTTAGCTACAAAACGTACAATGGTATTATTGAGACCAAAATCTAATATAGAAATAGTTCCTACCATTGCTCCTATGGTAATAAAAATACCATATTCATCTTTACCAAGAAATTTTAAGATAAAAGGAGTCATTACCAATCCTACAATATTGGTTAAAATAATGGTTAGATAATTTAATATTGCTCCTTTTTTTAATTGACTCAAAGTAATTGATTTTTAATTGTTTTGTGCTTTGAAGAAAATTATAGCCTTCCGTGTACCTTTTCTTTCAGTATTCCTTTAACATCGTATAGAATACCGTTTGGCGAAAGCATCGATTTTAAATCTATATCTAAAAATTCTTTATGTGCTACTGTTAATACCACTGCATCGTATTTTTCATTTGGCAAATCGATTGTAGTTTTCAGGTTATATTCATGCATTACTTCAGTAGGATTTGCCCATGGGTCGTATACGGTAACTTTTGTTCCAAAGTCGCTAAGTTGATTAATCACATCAACTGCTCTTGTATTACGTACATCAGGGCAATTTTCTTTAAATGTCACACCTAGCACCAATACTTTGGCTCCTTTTATGTGTATATCATGCTTCACCATAAGCTTAATTACTTCTGATGAAACATATTGCCCCATACTATCGTTTAGCCTACGTCCAGCCAAGATTATTTCGGGATGATACCCAAATTCTTGTGCACGCTGAGCCAGATAATATGGATCAACACCAATACAATGCCCCCCTACAAGCCCTGGCTTAAAAGGAAGGAAATTCCATTTGGTTCCTGCTGCTGCTAGCACATCATTGGTATCAATATCCATTAGGTTAAAAATTTTAGCCAATTCATTAACAAAAGCAATATTAATATCTCTCTGTGAGTTTTCAATAACTTTTGCTGCTTCTGCTACTTTTATTGTTGGTGCAAGGTGGGTTCCTGCTGTAATAATAGAGGCATATAAATCATCTACTTTTTTTCCAATTTCTGGAGTAGATCCTGCTGTAACTTTCAGGATTTTCTCTACGGTATGTTTTTTATCTCCTGGATTGATTCGCTCTGGTGAATATCCCGCAAAAAAGTCTTTGTTAAATTTCAGTCCGCTTACTTTTTCGAGTACAGGAATGCATTCTTCTTCAGTAACTCCAGGATATACGGTAGATTCATAGATAACAATGTCTCCTTTTTTTAAGACCTTCCCAATGGTTTCGCTAGATGCATATAATGGTGTAAGGTTTGGTCTATTATTTTTATCTACAGGAGTAGGAACTGTAATTACATAATAATTACAACTTTTTATATCCTCAAAATCAGAGGTACAAAAAAGTCCTTTTTCACTTAAATCATTAGTCTCTTTTAATACTGATTTTAGCAAGTCGTCTTCTATTTCTAAAGTAGTATCAGTTCCAGAACGTAATTCCTTGATTCTTTTCTTGTTAATATCAAAACCTACTACAGGGTATTTGGTAGCAAAGAGTCTAGCTAAAGGCAACCCTACATATCCTAGTCCAATGATAGCAATCTTAGTATTTTCCATAATGATTTTTTATTAATTTACTAAAAATTAGAAATCTATTTTAGATGTTTCCAATACCATTTCACTGCTTCTTTTAGTCCAGATTTAATATCAAATTTAGGAGAGTATCCTAATAGTTTTTTGGCTTTATCAACAGAAGCTAAAGAATGTGGTATATCTCCTTTTCGCTCAGGACCATATTTAATATCCACATTTGCAATAGCACTATCATATACTGACAAATATTCTTTTAATAAAATAGTTAATTCATTTAATGTTGTTCTTTCTCCAAAAGCAGTATTGTATACATTATTTAATGCTTCTGGTTGGTCAGACACCATTGCCAATAAATTCATTTGAATAACATTATCGATATATGTAAAATCTCTGGAAAATAATCCATCTCCATTAATCACTGGTGATTCATATTTCATAAATTGCATTACAAATTTTGGGATAACAGCAGCGTATGCTCCATTAGGATCTTGCTTACGACCAAATACGTTAAAATATCGCAACCCTACTGTATCTAAATTATATGTTTTCTTAAAATTATCAGCATATAATTCATTAACATACTTAGTAATAGCATATGGTGATAAAGGTTTCCCTATTTTTTCTTCTATTTTAGGTAGAGCTTCAGAGTCGCCGTATGTCGAAGAGCTTGCTGCATAGATAAAACGTTTTACCCCTGCATCTCTAGAAGCTACCAACATATTAAGAAACCCTCCTACATTAACATCATTAGTAGTAATAGGGTCATTGATTGACCTTGGTACAGAGCCTAATGCAGCCTGATGTAATACAAAATCAACAGTATTACATGCTCTATGGCAATCATCAAGATTTCTAATATCTGCTTCAATAAAAGTAAACTTAGAATTTTTTAGAAGTGAATCTATATTTTTTTGATGTCCTGTTGCAAAGTTATCTAACCCTACTACAGTACTTCCAATATCCAAAAGCGTTTCGCAAAGATTAGATCCTATAAATCCTGCTGCCCCAGTTACTAGTATTTTTGAAGAACAAAGACGTTCTAATTGTTTCGCATTCATGAATTATATTTAACTCTCTGTTTTTTAGTCTAAAAGATTATACAAAAGCATA
>CAKMZM010000001.1:43005-66158 GCA_929200365.1 uncultured Flavobacteriaceae bacterium
CATGAATTATATTTAACTCTCTGTTTTTTAGTCTAAAAGATTATACAAAAGCATAGTCATCGCGAAATTAACATTTAGTTACAGAACATACAAGATATGCTAAAGGGGATTTTACCCCCTATTTGAGATTTATAATATTTTGTTAACCTAAAAAATCTTCGAGAAGCTTAATAAAAATCAACAAATAACTAAAAATCAAATAATTAAACATGAAATATTTTATAAATATTTAGTAACTAAAATTTTTAAAAATGTTAAAAAAAACAAAACCCAAGGTTATGCATTGCCTCTTGATAGTATCTATGTGATAAAATAATTTGTATTAAAATTAATACTACTATTAGCTTTAGGCTAGTAGATTTATATTTCGATTTAAGTTAGCTAAAGTTCTAGTACTAAAAAATAAAGGGTTTTATCCTCTTGATGTAGGCATTAAAACTCTAATAACGATAACAACTCCTCTTCAAATCTAGCTTTACTCAAATATTGAGTTTCAAGATTTGTATCGAACGGAATCGGGGTTTCTAAACTTGCCACTCGCTTTACTGGTGCATCAAGAAATGTAAAACAATTTTCCATAATTAATGCCGAAATATCTGAAGCAACACCTCCAAAAAGAGAATCTTCCTGTAAAATAATAACTTTCCCCGTTTTCTGAACAGATGTATAGATTGTTTCTACATCTATAGGCTGTAACGTTCTTAGATCAATAAGATCTGCCTTAATGTGTATATGTTTTTCCAGCACATCAATCGCCCAATGTACACCTGCCCCATAACTAATTACTGTAATATCTTCTCCTTCTTTTAGCATAGAAGCTTTACCCAGTGGTACATTATAATACCCTTCGGGGACTTCCTGGCGAATACTTCTGTACAATGCTTTGTGTTCAAAAAATAATACTGGGTTAGGATCTTCTATCGCTGTAGCTAGTAAACCTTTTGCATCATAAGGAAATGCTGGATAGACAACTTTTAAACCTGGTGTTTTGGTAAACCAAGCTTCATTGGTTTGGCTATGAAACGGTCCTGCTCCTACTCCTGCACCACATGGCATTCTTATCACAACATCTGCTGATTGACTCCATCGATAATTTGATTTAGCTAACAGGTTAACGATTGGATTAAATCCTGAAGATACAAAATCAGCAAATTGCATTTCTACAACAGCTTTATAATCATTAATAGACAGACCATATCCTGTAGAGACAATTCCTGATTCGCAAATTGGAGTATTGCGCACTCGTTCTTTTCCAAATACTTCTAAAAAACCTTCAGTGATTTTAAAAACGCCTCCATATTCTGCTATATCCTGCCCCATAATTACCAAATTATCATATCGATGCATACTTTCTTTCAAGCCATCAGAAATAGCGTCTATCAACCTTAACTCTTTGGTATCGTTACTTGGTTTTATCTCTTGGTAACTATATGGTGCATACACATCATTTAATTCTTTATTTATATCAACATCAATTGCTTCTTCAGTATTTGCACGCCCCCAATTAGATTCTATTTCAGTTTTTATAGTGGATTTTTTTTCAAGATCATCTTCAACAGAAATTATTCCCTGATCAATCAGGTAGTCCTTATAGTTTTCTATAGGATCTTTAGCACTCCAATGCTCCATTAATTCCTTAGGCACATATTTGGTTCCACTTGCTTCTTCATGCCCTCGCATTCTAAACGTTTTAAATTCTAATAAAACTGGTCGTGGATTGATCCTAATACTTTTGGCTAACTTGCTTACCTTATCATATACTTCTAATATATTATTTCCATCAATAATATGAGACTCCATGCCATATCCTAAGCCTCGATCTGCAAGATGCTTACAGTTATATTGCTCGCTGGTTGGAGTAGATAACCCATAACCATTATTTTCTATACAGAACATCACGGGTAAGCTCCATACCGAAGCCACATTAAGTGCTTCATGAAAATCTCCTTCACTGGTTCCTCCTTCTCCTGTGAATACCGCAGTGATTTTATCATTCTTTTTTAACAGGTTGCTCATTGCAATACCACATGCTATTCCCATCTGCGGCCCCAGATGAGAAATCATACCTACGATATGGTATTCTTGTGTTCCAAAGTGAAAAGACCTGTCACGACCTTTGGTAAACCCGTTTGCTTTTCCCTGCCATTGACTAAACAATCGATATAAAGGAATGTCTCTTGTTGTAAATACCCCCAAATTACGATGCATGGGCAATATGTATTCTTCGTTTTCTAAAGCAGCTGTTATCCCTACAGATATTGCTTCTTGCCCAATACCACTAAACCACTTGGATATTTTTCCTTGCCGTAATAACACAAGCATTTTCTCTTCAATAAGCCTAGGTTTAAGCATTTTGAGATATAGTGAAATTAGTAGGTCATCTTCGTATATTTTTCGATCAAAATGTAGTTTTATTTTTTCTTTTTCCTTTGAAATATGCTCCATAGCAGAAAATTTGTTAGGTAAAAATACTTATTTTTACTTCACAACCCGCATTGCAATTATAATATTATTAAGTAGTTGTTAATTTACCCTAAACAATTCTACGAATTAGTTAAATTTACCATGAATTAAAGATTATATGTTATTAATTAACAAATTTGACCGATATTTTGCAGCTATAAATAAATTTGAAGTGCTATTAGGAGTTTTTGGTCAAATACACCTGTTTAGTACTGCTAATACACAAAGAATAGATTAATGAATACTATACCAAGCGTAGATTTGGCAGATTTTTTATCTGATGATTCTTCACGGAAACAAAAATTTGTTAACGAAATAGGGAAAGCCTATGAAGAAATAGGTTTTGTAGCTTTGAAAAATCATTTTTTGAGTGACAAACTTGTAGAAGATTTATATCAGGAAATTAAAGATTTTTTTGCATTACCTACAAACACTAAAGAAAAGTATGAAATCGAGGGACTAGGTGGCCAAAGAGGATACACCTCATTTGGTAAAGAACATGCCAAGGGTAAAAAAGAAGGAGACCTTAAAGAGTTTTGGCATTTTGGACAAGAACCAGATGCCAATGCTAACTTAATTGAAGAATACCCAGATAATGTTATTGTTGAAGAATTGAAAAACTTTAACACTATAGGGATGGAAGCATATAAAATGCTAGAAAAAACAGGAATCTATGTCCTTAGAGCATTAGCACTGTACATAGGTCTTGATGAATATTATTTTGATCATTGGGCAAGCAATGGTAATAGCATCTTGCGTCCTATTCACTACCCCCCTATTAAAGAAGAACCTAAAGGCGCAGTTAGAGCAGGAGCACATGGAGACATTAATCTGATCACATTATTAATGGGAGCTTCTACAGGAGGACTACAAGTACAGCATAGAGATGGGCAATGGATTGATGCGCTCCCAGAAGAGGATGAACTCGTTATTAATGTTGGAGATATGCTAGAACGACATACTAATAATAAACTTCGATCTACAATACATCGAGTAGTAAACCCTCCTAAAGATCAATGGGAAAAACCAAGATACTCTATTCCTTTCTTTATGCACCCAAGAAGTGATATGAAGCTAAATTGTATAGAAGAATGTATTACCAAGGATAATCCTAAACACTATGAGGATATTACCGCTGGAGAGTTTTTACATCAAAGACTTGTCGAAATTGGATTAATTAAAAAATAGATTTCTTTATGGATTTACAAGATCAATTAAAAAATTTATTTCCTGATCATCAACCAAAAGAGGAAGAAAAAAATGTACAAGATGATCAAGATCAAATATGGATGCAGAATGACCCTATACTTTGCAAATATGAAAAACGAAAAGGAAAACCTATTACTATACTCGAAGGATATACTGGTGCCGATGAAGACTTTAAAAAACTCGCTAAAGAATTAAAAACTCGTTTAAGTGTTGGTGGAAGTTTCAAAAATGATGCTATAATCATACAAGGAGATTATAGAAATCAAATTATGGATATTCTTAAAGAAAAAGGATTTAAAGTAAAACGTGTTGGAGGATAATAAACAATAACTATTTTGGGGAAAAACATATTACATATTACTAATGGGGATAGTCTTACCGATAGATTAAAGGAGCTTAATCTTGTAAGTGGGGAATTTATGACTTGGCGTGAAATGCTTTGCGAAGGACCTACCAAAATTGAAGTAGAAACAGAAGAGGCTATTAAAACACGAGAGACTTTTCTAAAAAAATATTACAGAGTTGGTTCTTCTGATTATGAAGAAAAGTTTGTTTCACAACTCAAAAAAATAGATGATTTAAATAAGTATTCCGAAATCATATTATGGTTTGAATATGATTTATTCTGTCATATTAATATGATTGCGGCTATTAGTTTACTACTTCGTAAAGGAATTAAAGGCATCCCTGTTTATTTGGTTTGTAGTGGCAAAATTGAGCACGAGAAAAAACTATTTGGGCTTTGTGAATTATCTGAAAATCAATTAAAAGAACATTATAAAAATAAAATTTTATTAACCACAGATGATCTTGAATTTGCTTCTCATATCTGGACTTTATACTGCGAATCAAAACCCCAAAAAATAGTAGGACAAATTAAGAAAGGTTCTTCTTTTGAATATATGTCTATATGTCTAAAAGTACATTTGCAACGTTTCCCTAATATGCTAACAGGTCTTAATATTTTAGAACATAATATTCTGGAAATGGTAGATAATTACCACATCAAAAATATTAAACAACTTATGGGATATGCTCTGGAGTATCAAGGATACTATGGATATGGCGATATACAAATGAAACGTGTTCTTGCTAGGCTTTTTCAGTTCTTAGATCAAACAAAAGACAGACTGTTATTATCTGAAAGAGGAAAGTTAGCGTTACAACACAAAAAAAACTTCTATAATACACAAATATTAGATTGGTATTATGGAGGTGTCAAAAAATATGATTACTTATATAATAATGAAACACACACACTGCTAAAATTATAATATGGCTATAGCCGAGTCTGAACTTATTCTTAATAAAGATGGTAGCATTTATCATCTTAATCTTAAACCCGAACATCTTGCCCAAACTATAATAACTGTTGGAGATCCTGATCGGGTTGATCAGGTAACACAATATTTTGATACTATTGAATATAAAATTCGTAAACGAGAATTTCATACTCAAACAGGAATTTACAAAGGATGTAGAATTACTGTGATTTCTACAGGTATTGGTACAGATAATATAGATATTATACTTAATGAACTTGATGCCTTAGTAAATATTGATCTTATCACTCGTCAAAACAAAACAGAGCACACTGCACTACATATTATTCGTATAGGAACTTCTGGAGCAATACAACCAGATATTCCTATCGATAGCTTTGTTGTTTCAGAAATCGCTACTGGTTTTGATAGCCTTTTACATTTCTACAAAAGCCACCATGTACAATTACCTCAAATATCAAAAAATTTGGCAAAACATATAGGTCTGGATCAAAATAAATCAATGCCATATACAGTAACATATGATAAAAAATTAGGCGAGCATATGCAAAGTAGTATAGTTCAAAAAGGACATACATTGACCAATGTAGGTTTTTATGGTCCACAAGGGAGAGTTTTGAGATTATCATTACAGGATAATGATCTCAATACAAAAATAGCCTCTTTTGTATATGAGAATAAAAAAATAACCAATTTAGAAATGGAAACTTCTGGTATATATGGATTGGCTAAATTACTAGGACACAAAGCTGTTTCTATGAATGCTATTGTGGCTAATCGCGCTACTAGAGAATTTAGTCAAAATCCAAAAGAAACTGTGAATAAACTTATTAAATATACTTTAGACAAAATAGCAAGTTATCCTCTATGAATAGTTTATGTAGCAAAATAAAAAAGAATGAGTAGTAGGTCCTCATTCTTTTTTTATTATTTGATTAACAATTTATCAATATATTATTAACCAAATAATATCTTAAGACTAATTAATAAATTAGTAAGCAACAATACTGCAATAAAAACTACGATGCCATTCTCTAGAGAATTATTTTTTAACTTCGCAACCTTTACATATATATATTTATTTTTAAAAAAATTCTTATTCATAGCAATATTGTTTTTATTTGAGGTTAAAACTTAAAACTTTTTAAAGATATATTTCTTTAAAATAGTAATAGTTCAAATATATAAAAACTATTTGTTTATATCGTTAAAAAACGTAAATAATCGATGAAATACATATTTATTAATTTCAGATAGCATGCATACCATAAAAATAGGTGGTGTTCCTGAGCACTTCAATCTACCTTGGCATTTAACTATTGAAGACGGAAGCTATCTAAAAAATAATATACAATTAGAATGGGTAGAATATCCTGGCGGTACTGGAGCTATGTGTGAAGCGCTAAGAAACAAGGATATTGATATGGCAATAATCCTTACAGAAGGGATTGTAAAAGATATTATCGCTGGCAACCCTAGTAAAATTGTACAAACCTATATCCAAACCCCACTTATATGGGGGATTCATGTAAGTGTTAACTCCAAATATACCAATCTTTCT
The DNA here is from genome assembly GCA_929200365.1 of uncultured Flavobacteriaceae bacterium. Lineage (GTDB taxonomy): Bacteria > Bacteroidota > Bacteroidia > Flavobacteriales > Flavobacteriaceae > Aquimarina. Next base: position 49,522 of record CAKMZM010000001.1, read on the forward strand.
GAACTTCAAAATACAAAAGCCGCTATTAGCAGGTATGGATCAGGTTCGCATTTAATGGCTTATGTAAATGCTCAAAACCAAAAATGGGATATCTCTGATCTACAATTTGAAGTTGTAAAAAATCTGGATGGAGCAGTTGAAGCATTAACTAATGGAAAAGCTGATTATTTTATGTGGGAGCATTTTACTACAAAACCATTGGTCGATAATGGAGTTTTTAGACGAGTTATAGACTGTCCAACTCCTTGGCCTTGTTTTGTAATAGCCGTAAGAGAAAATATACTCAATACAAAAAAAGAAGAGATAAAGGCTATTTTGAATATTATAAATACGACCACTAGAGACTTTAAACATATCCCAAGTATTGATAGAACTCTTGCTCATAGATATGATCAACAACTAGAAGATATACAAAAATGGTTACAACACACAGAATGGAGCCAGTCTCTTATCAAAAAAGAAACACTTGTAGAGGTTCAGGATTACTTATTTAACTTACAAATCATTAACAAAAAAATAACTCCCGAAAAACTAATTTTTGACATCTAAGCATGATTTACTTCAGCCAAAATTAAAAAAGTAGAATTACTGAGGTAGGGTAATCTCATAACAAAACGTTATTAAATAAAGAATACTTTAAAAAATTAAGATCAAAAATATGATTTACAAAACGCGTAGAGGAAAATCTTAGTAAATAATTAATTCTTAAAATATCTATAGAACAAATGTGTGTGTGTAAATAAAAAAGTTGTAAATTTGCAGCACCTACCCCGATAAAGTGAACTAATTATTAACGTATACGCAACCTTTTTAGTTGTATTACATCTAATAATTAAACTAACAAATCTATTCTTATGACTACTTTTCTAATAATACTCGCTGGTCTTATTGTATTCAATTTTATTCTGCTTAAATTGAGTATGCAATCTGTTGACAAAGACAAGAAGAAACCAAAAACACAAAAAATTAAAATTAACTCGGTATCAGATAAGTCGAAATCCTCAGAGATACCTAACGCAGCATAAGCATATTCACCAATTTATTTCAGTTTGATTCGTTTCAAGCAAGTATGAATTGGTCTTACTAAAATGGTTATTACCAAACCAGTATCCCCTATTAGCACTTAATGGAGACGGATGCCCGCTCGTTAAAACATGATGTTTTGACCTATCTATTTTAGCTCCTTTTTTCTTAGCATAACCTCCCCACAACAAAAAAACAACATTCTTTTTTTTATCTGATATCATTTGGATAACTGCATCTGTAAATTGCTCCCAACCTTTGTTTTGATGAGATCCAGCCTGATGCGCTCTAACCGTAAGCGTAGCATTCAACAATAAAACACCCTGTTTTGCCCAACGCTCTAAATTTCCATTTGAAGGAAAAGGCAGACCCAGATCAGTTTCAATCTCCTTAAAAATATTTAGTAATGATGGAGGCATATCAATACCATCACTAACAGAGAAACACAAACCATTAGCTTGCCCTACCCCATGATAAGGATCCTGACCAATCACCACCACTTTTACATCATCAAAACTACAATGATCAAAAGCAGAAAATATATCATTTCCTTTTGGATAACACGTGTTATTTTTATATTCTGTTTTCACAAAACCTACTAATGAAGCAAAATATGGCTTGTCAAATTCTTCTTTAAGTTGCTCATTCCAAGAAGGTTCAATATTTACATTCATATAGATGTCAAAAATTATAGCAATTGTGTACTTTTGCTCTGTTCAAAAACTGACCGAATATAACCCAAAAATAGGGTAAAAAAAAGTATGATTCGTATTTCTAAAAAAACACTAGACGATCTAGAATTTGATACTGTGCAGAAATATATTGCAGAACAGTGCAATACCGATTTTGGTAAGTTGAAAGCATTACAAATTGCTCCCTTCGATACCGAAGAGCAACTTCATATTGCTTTACAAGAAGTATTCGAATATAAATCTTCATTATTCAATGATGCTCGTATACCCAATCATGGATTCGATAGTATTAATAAAGAAATTCAATTATTGAATATTGAAAATACATTTTTAGAAGCTTCAAATTTAAAACGATTGATTTCTATTAGTACTACTACTAACGATTTATTACATTTTTTTAGAAAAAATGCAGAGCTATATCCTACCTTACATCAAACATCTTCTAGAGTAACATTTACCAAAGAAGTTATTCATCTCATCGAAATGGTAATTGATAAATTCGGAGAGGTTAAAGATAATGCTTCTCCTGTGTTACAACGCCTTCGAAAAGATATTCATAGTGTACAGGGAAAATTAAATGGAAGTTTCGGAAAAGATTTATCCCGATATAATAGCTTGGGCTATCTTGATGAAATTAAAGAAAGTGTTGTAGATAACCGAAGAGTTCTGGCAGTAGCAGCTATGTACCGGCGTAAAGTAAAAGGCGCTATTATGGGTAATTCTAAAACTGGAAGTATTGTCTATATAGAACCCGAAGCTACTTTACAATATAGTCGTGAGCTTAGTAACCTTCAATACGAAGAACGAGAAGAAGTTGTAAAAATACTAAAAGCACTCACTAACAAATTACGTCCGTTTACAGAATTATTCGAGGACTATCAGGAATACCTAAGTAATGTCGATGTTGTTTCTGCAAAATCAAAATACGCAGATCAACTTAATGCAGTGTTACCAAAAATCACTACCCATAGAGAGTTAACACTTAAAGATGCATATCACCCATTATTATATCATACCAATACAATAAAAGGAGAGAAAACCTTCCCACAGACCATAACATTAAATGAGGAGAATCAAATTATAGTTATTTCTGGTCCTAATGCTGGTGGAAAAAGTATTACCTTAAAAACTATTGGACTGTTACAGGTAATGCTTCAAAGCGGAATGCTTATTCCAGTACACGAATACAGTAGAATGTGTCTATTCGATGTTATTCTAACCGATATAGGTGATAATCAATCTATAGAAAACCACCTAAGTACATACAGTTATCGTTTGAAAAACATGAATTATTTCTTACGGAAATGTAATAACAAAACACTATTTCTAATTGATGAGTTTGGAACAGGTAGTGATCCAGAACTTGGTGGAGCTCTAGCCGAAGCCTTTCTAGAGGTATTCTATGAAAGAGAATCTTTTGGGATTATTACAACACATTATGCCAATTTAAAAATGTTGGCTAATGAGTTACCAAATATGAGTAATGCTAATATGTTATTCGATTCAAAAACACTAGAACCTCTTTTTAAATTACACTTAGGTGAAGCAGGAAGTTCTTTTACTTTTGAAGTAGCTCAAAAAAATGGAATCCCATATAGTCTTATTAATAAAGCAAAGAAAAAAGTAGAACGCGGTAAAATTCGTTTTGATAAAAGTATTGCTAATCTTCAAAAAGAAAGATCAAAACTACAAAAAACTACTGCTGGACTCAAAACCAAAGAGCAAAAAGCAGAAGAAGAAAAAGAACGCTTAGAAAAGACAAATCAGCGTATTCAGCGTAAGCTAGAAAGCTATCAGGAGTTATACGACAGTAATCAAAGAATGATCTATCTGGGTCAAAAAATTGATGATCTTAGCGAAAAATACTTTAACAATAAGAAAAAAAGAGAGCTAATCAACGAATTTATAAAAATCGTTGAGGTAGAAAACTCCAAAAGAAAAAAACAAAGCCCTAAGCAACGAAAAGTAGAAAAAGCCAAAGAGCAAAAAGTCGTAAAGGAAGTTAAAGAAAAAGTACAGGTAATTCGTAAAAAGAAAAAGGAAGAAAAAAAGAAAGAAGAAAAGATAGAGGCTGCAAAACCAAAAGTAACGTTAAAAATTGGTGATCGAGTACGAATGATTGATGGAAAATCTATTGGCACCATAGATACCATAGAAAAAAGGAAAGCTATTGTTAATTACGGAGTTTTTACTACCAATGTAAGTATTGATCAATTAGAATTTGTAGAAAGAAAAAAATAAACTCCGTATGGAAATCTATCTATATCTAAGTACTTACATCATCTTAATCATTGGTTTATCTATCTATATATCCAGATCATCATCAAGTGAAGATTTTCTTATCGGAGGTAGAAATAAAAGCGCTTACACCATTTTATTCTCTAAATTCGCTGGTGCAATTGGGGTCAGTACTCTAATTACATACACGGGTTATGCCTACAAATTTGGTTGGGGACTTTTTGCCATGTCTTTGGGATCAGTAATTGGTTATTTTTTATTTGCATTTTGGGCAGCTCCAAAAATAAAAAGACTATCAAAACAAGGTAAGTTCTATACGCAGGGAGATTTACCTGCTTTTGTTACGAGTAATAAAAATACAGCTACTGTTACTAACTTTATAACTATAGCAGTTCAGTTTTTCTGGATAGTATTATCTCTGGCAGGTGGTGCAAAGATCATTGCATACTTCGAAATTCTTCCTTATGAAACTGCACTATTGATTACGGCAATTGTAGTGATGGTATATGTTTTATTTTCTGGTTTTAAAGCTGTAATTGTTACTGATATTTTTCAGGCAGTAATAATAATAGTATTTCTCTGCATATTAATTTATGGCATGTTTGATAGTAAGGATTTTGGTATGATTCTTAGTAGTACTACGGGTAGCAATGTGACTATAGGTAGTGTTGTAGGTTTAGTGCTATACGGAGGGCTATCTGTTTTTGGATTAGCAGATCGATATCAACTTTGTTATGCTGCTAAAGATGAAAAATCCTTAAAAAGAGGATTAAGCCTTGCCATTATCCCTGTTTTATGTATCGTTTTTCTATTGCTTTTAATCGGATTGTATACCTATATTCAAAACCCTAATTTAGATCCCGATACCGTATTTGTTTATGCTATGCAAAACTTTATAGCACAATCATGGTTACCGCTTTTACTTGTGCTTTTTTTTGCAGGTTTAATGAGTACTGCAGATACCTCTATTTTTGCTGTAGCTTCTCATATTGTTTCTACGACTAAAAAAGAACAAAAAGTAAAATCTTTACGATATGCTACTATTATTACAGTTATTATTGCTTTTATAGTAGCCTTATTTTGGAGAAGTATTGTGGATATAACTATTGTAGGTGCTGCATTACGAATGATACTTTCTATAGCAATGATCTATGTTATCCAGCAAAAAAGAAATAGCGGAAGATTTCTGGCCAGTGCATTAGGAGGTCTTTTAGGATTAATAATTGGTATACTCGTCTTTGGCCCCACCCCTACTATTGCCATAACCGTGCTTTTAGGGTCGTTATTGGGGCTAATTTATAGATCCAAAGCTCCAAAAGAAGTGTAGTTCTATAAAGTTGTCTACTCAAAAGATAATTGATAAGGACTTCCTGTTAAAGTATCCTTAAACCACAATTCTGAGAATTTTATCTTTTTATATTTGGAGAAACTCAATTAAAAATTGCACCCAGAAATTATGCGAAAATTATTTTTTATAGCCTGTTTTGGTATACTATTTCCATATATTATACAAGGACAACAACCCAATAAACCCAATGCAGCAGAAATTCATCAAGCTATAAAAAAACTTAATTTTTTAGGATCTGTATTATATGTTGCAGCCCATCCTGATGATGAAAATACCCGACTTATATCCTATATGTCTAATCAGGTAAAAGCCAGAACGGCATATTTATCCCTTACCCGGGGAGATGGCGGGCAAAATTTGATAGGCCCCGAGATTAGAGAATTATTAGGTGTAATTAGAACTCAGGAATTATTAGCAGCTCGTAGAACCGACGGAGGAGAACAACTGTTTACACGTGCTAATGACTTTGGATATTCTAAGCATCCCGACGAAACACTTTCTATCTGGGATAAAAAGGAAGTACTGGGCGATGTAGTTTGGGCAATACGAAATTTTAAACCAGATGTAATCATCAATCGTTTTAATCACAGAACTCCTGGTAGTACTCATGGTCATCATACTTCTTCGGCAATGTTAAGCGTAAAAGCTTTTGATATAACTGGAGATAAAACGGTATATACAGACCAGCTTAACCATACAGAAATCTGGCAGCCCAAAAGACTATTCTTTAATACTTCCTGGTGGTTTTATGGTAGTCGAGAAAATTTCGAAAAAGCAGACAAAAGTAAATTATTAGCGTTTGATACAGGAATATATTATCCCTCTCTAGGACTTTCTAACACAGAAATAGCATCATTAAGTCGTAGTCAGCACAAATCCCAGGGATTTGGTAGTACTGGTAGTCGTGGACAACAAAGTGAATATATAGAACTCATCAAAGGGGATCTACCAAAGGATAAAACGAATATTTTTGAAGGAATTGACACTTCATGGAATCGCGTTAAAGGAGGTAAAGCCATTGGTGATATCCTATATCAGGTAGAAAAAGATTTTGATTTCAAGAACCCATCTACTATTCTTCCTCAATTAGTAAAAGCATATCAATTAATTCAGCAATTAGAAAATAAACATTGGAAAGCTGTTAAAACTAAAGAGATTCAGGAAATTATTGCTGCTGCTTCTGGTCTTTACCTAGAAGCCGTTGCAACCGAAGCAAATACTACTAAAGGGAGTGAAATTACATTAAAAGTAGAAGCAATCAATAGAAGTACAAATGCTATGACTTTGCAATCTATTAAAATTGATGCGATTAATATTAATGATATTTCTGAAAAAGTTCTAAAAAATAATATCCGAAATAACTTCGAATTTAAAGGTAGTATCCCACCCAATTTTGATTTTACCAATCCTTATTGGCTCACCAATAAAGGTACACTGGGCATGTATAATGTTAATGATCAAAAACTAATCGGAAAACCAGAAACAGATCATAAAATCAAAGCTTTGTTTACAGTAGTAATCGATGGAGTTTCTATCCCTTTTTCTAAAGACGTTGTCTACAAGACAAACGACCCGGTTAAAGGAGAAGTATATAAACCATTCGAGATCATTCCAACTATTTCTGCAAGTATAAAAGATAAAGTAATTATCTATGCTAATGGTGCTTCAAAACAAATTCCTGTTACTATAAAAGCTGGAAAAGTAAACTTAAATGGAAAGGTTACATTAACACATCCTGAAGGTTGGCAAGTGACTCCTGCTGCTATTAATTTTAATCTCTCTCAAAAGGGAGAAGAAAAAACAATCATTTTTACCCTTACATCACCCCAGACTCAAAGTGAAGGTTACATTTCACCAAAAATAGAAATCAATGGAAATCTATATTCAAAAGAAGTTATTACTATTGATTATGATCATATCCCATATCAAACTGTAGTATTACCGTCTGAAACCAAAGTTGTACGCTTGGATATTAAAAAGAAAGGGGAAAACATAGGATATATAGAAGGTGCCGGAGATGTAGTACCAGAAAGTTTACAGCAAATCGGGTATAAAGTAACCACAATTGATCCAGAATCTATTTCTACAGAAAGTTTACAACCTTTTGATGCTATTGTAGTAGGAATTAGGGCCTATAACACTGTAGAGCAGCTAAAATTTAAACAACAATACCTATTAGAGTATGTAAAAAATGGAGGAAACCTGATCATTCAATACAATACCAGTCATAGATTAAAAGTAACTGATAACTTAGGGCCATACCCTCTTAAATTATCCAGAGATCGGGTAACCGATGAAAATGCAAAAATTACTTTTTTAGCACCAGAGCATCAGGTATTAAATTCACCCAATAAAATCACTGCTAATGATTTTGAAGGATGGGTGCAGGAAAGAGGGTTGTATTTCCCTAATGAATGGTCAAAAGAGTACACCCCTATTTTGGCAGCCAATGATAAAAGAGAATCTAAAAAAAAGGGCGGGTTATTAATTGCCAAATATGGTAACGGACATTATGTATATACTGGACTTAGTTTTTTTAGAGAGTTTCCGGCGGGAGTATCGGGTGCATATCGACTTTTTGCGAATATGCTTTCCTTAGGAAAATAAATACCAAATATATCTAATCTAGCAATTTTTATTATGGAAAAGAAAGACGAAAAAAGAGAGTGGAAAAAATTATATAGTGTAGTATTAATCGCTAATGCAGTTTATATACTACTATTTTATTTGATCACTAATTCTTATTCATAATTCTTCAGTATAGAAAACAACCCCAACCATCTATCAATCAATAAACTAATTTAATCAATCAACTTATGCAAACCATAGATTGGATCGTACTACTAGGAACCTTACTATTTATAGTACTATATGGTGCCTGGAAAACCAAAGGCAGTAAAAATGTAAAAGATTATATTCGAGGAGGAAATGATGCACATTGGTGGACCATTGGTCTATCGGTAATGGCAACACAGGCAAGTGCTATTACTTTTCTTTCTGCACCGGGGCAAGCTTTTCATGACGGAATGGGTTTTGTGCAATTTTATTTTGGAGTTCCTATTGCTATGGTGGTTATTTGTATGGTATTTATCCCAATGTATCATAAGCTAAATGTCTATACAGCATATGAATACCTCGAAAGCCGATTCGATCTCAAAACCAGAAGTTTAACTGCTATTCTATTCTTGGTTCAAAGAGGATTAGCTGCCGGTATCACTATTTTTGCACCAGCTATAATATTATCATCTGTATTAGGTTGGGATTTAATTACTCTAAATATTATCATAGGTATACTGGTAATCATATATACTGTTTCTGGAGGAACAAAAGCAGTTAATATTACCCAGAAACAACAGATGGGTATTATTTTTATTGGAATGTTGGTCGCCTTTTTTATTATCATAAGTTACCTTCCAGAAGGAATCACCTTTTCTAAAGCATTGGATATTGCAGGTGCCAGCGGAAAAATGGAAGTTCTTGACTTCTCGTTTGATCTCGATAATCGTTATACATTCTGGAGTGGAATCATTGGAGGAACATTTTTGGCCCTCTCCTACTTTGGTACAGATCAAAGCCAGGTACAACGATATTTAACTGGTAAATCTATAAAAGAAAGTCAGCTAGGGCTTTTGTTTAATGGATTGCTCAAAGTACCTATGCAGTTTTTTATTCTTTTAGTTGGAGTGATGGTATTTGTTTTTTACCAATTTAATGCATCTCCTCTAAATTTTAATCCCAAAGGAAAAGAAGCTGTTCTTAATACAGAATATGCAGCGCAATATAAAGCATTAGAAAACGAACTTGCAGAAATTCATGATGCAAAAGATGCTGCAATTAAAGGATATCTGGCAGCGCAAGAATCAGATAACAAAAATCAAATTGAGGAACTAAACAAAAAAGAAAAAGAAATCCGGGAAGCCGCCAAAGCACTAATCAAAAAAGCAGATACAACAGTAGAGACAAATGATAAAGACTATGTATTTATCCATTTTATTCTAAACAACCTACCCAGAGGACTTATAGGATTACTTCTCGCCGTTATCTTATCGGCTGCCATGTCATCTACAGCTTCAGAATTGAATGCCTTAGCATCAACTACTGCAATTGATTTATACAAACGAAATGTAGCCGAAGAAAAAAATGATCAGCATTATGTATCAGCTTCCAAATTTTTCACTCTGGGATGGGGTATATTAGCGATCATAGTAGCATGCTTTGCCGATTTATTCGACAATCTTATTCAATTGGTAAATATCATTGGTTCAATTTTTTACGGAAATGTGCTAGGCATATTCTTATTAGCGTTCTTTGTAAAATTTGTGCACAGCAACGCTACCTTTGTAGCAGCGCTTATTACCCAGGTAATTGTGATTCTTGGTTGGTATTATGACTGGATGCCGTATCTATGGCTCAATTTATTCGGATGTGTTCTGGTAATGACTATCGCAATATTTATACAACCGTTAATGGGATCTAAATCAGAAATAACAACCTAATGCATGTTGAAAAAATCATAAAATGGGGAATCATTGGGTGTGGTAAAATAGCGCATCTGTTTGCCAATGACCTAAAATCGGTTCCTAATGCAAAACTACATGCCGTTGCAAGCAGGAGTTTAAAAAAAGCTCAGGAGTTTGGAAAGGAGCATCAAGCTTCGACCTGTTATGATACATATGAAGCCTTAAATCTAGATCCTAATATTGATGTTATATATATTGCAACGCCACATGTGTTTCATTATGAAAATACTATGATGTGCCTTACTCATAAGAAAGCTGTGCTTTGTGAAAAACCGTTTGCTATGAATGCTACTCAGGTCGAAGAAATGATCGCACTGGCAAAAAAGAACGAGGTATTCTTGATGGAAGCACTTTGGACCTATTTTCTTCCGCATTACACCTATGTTTTAGATGTTGTTACATCTAATGCGCTTGGGAAAGTAAAAACACTGAAAGCAGATTTTGGATTCACAACTCCTTTTGATCCCGACGGAAGAGTATTTAACAAAAAACTGGGAGGTGGTAGCCTGCTGGATGTAGGTATATACCCGCTATTTTCGGCATTAAGCATTTTAGGATATCCAGAAAAAGTGACTGCCCAGGCTACTATAGGAAAAACAGGAGTTGATGAAGATTGCACGATACAACTTGAGTACAAAAATGGAGCTACGGCTTCCCTATTTAGTGCTATTACCCAAGAAACTGATACAATTGCTACTCTCGAATTTGAAAAAGGAATACTTATCATTAATAATCGTTTTCATGAGCCTTCTTCTATCACTATTCAAAAAGAAGGAAAATCAGAACGTATAGAATTTAACGTTACTACAAACGGTTATAACTATGAAGCTATTCATGTACAGGAGATGTTGCTACAAAACCGTACAGAAAGTACACTCATGAGTTTCGAAAAAAGCATCCAGTTAATCAAGCTGTTAGATACAGTTAGAGAAAAAATAGGTTTGCATTACGATTGATCTAAACTTCTTTCCTTTTTATTATCAAGTTAAAGGTTAAAGCCCTGCAATTTCATTGCAGTTACTTTAGTTTCTATAAATGTTTTAGTTTTGTTAAATGTCAAACTACCGAAAGAATTCACATTCGATAAGTAATTTAAGTTGTCATATAGTTTGGGCGACAAAATATCGTTATTCTGTTTTACAAGGTGACATTCAAAATCGTTGTCGAGATTTGTTGATACAGATATGTAACTCTGAAAATGTTCATATTTTAAAAGGAGTTGTAAGCAAAGATCATATTCATATGCACATAGAGTATCCACCGTCATTGAGTATAAGTATTTTGGTAAAGAAATTAAAGGGTCGTTCCTCTCGTCTATTACAACAGGAATTCCCCAAGTTAAACAAACAGTACTGGGTTCGTCATTTTTGGGCAGTTGGTTATGGTGCATGGAGTACAGGTCAGATAACAGATGAGATGGTTCAAGAATATCTTGAGCATCACAAGAATAAGCCGAATTCAGAAAAAGGCAACTGGATATTAGAATAATTTTAAGAAAGAATTTCATTCTTTTGATTAAAACTATGGACTTCCAGTCCATAGTGGTTTATTTTTCGGTAATGTTAGACTATCCAAAAATACAGAAACACTCACAGGTTGCAGTATACAATTTTAAGTGTATCAAAAATCCGTTAGATCTTTAATTTTATCAAAAAAAATTAGAGTAGTAATGAATATAAAATAAAAATCATCACATATAAGATTGAGTTCATCACATTTCATAAAAAACACTACCAAAATGGAGAATAAAGACCATATTTTTGTGCTTTATAATTAAAAAATAATATATCTTGAATAAGTTTATAATTAATGAAAAAGCTACACTAATAAAAAATATTTTAATTGAAAATAACACAATTTTAGCGTCTGATGAAAATTATATTACAAAAGAGCTCTTTTTAGAAAAAATGAACTGTAACAAAAAATCCTTTTTAGACACACATTTAAATTTAAAAACCAGTGATATAATTAAATTTATACCAATGGAAAGTAAATGTGCAATTCAGGTTTTCTTTCAAATGAAAAAAACATCAAAAACCTATTTTGAATTTAATTCTTTAACAGAATATACTGAAGTCAAAGAATTTCTTATATCTAAAACTAACTTCACATTAAAAGAAAAACTTCAAAGCAGTTTGACTTCCTGGCTAAAAAAAGCAGCATATAGTCTGTTATCAATAATTATTTTTGGGATAATATATTTTATGGCTAAGGACATTGAAAATGGTAACAACATAGATATTGGAGGTGGACGTAGAAAAGGTTTAAAAAAATTAATGTTAATATTAGCTGAATCTTTAGGAAGTATGAATACTTTGATTGTAGCAGTAATAGTAGTTAGTGGTTTATGCTTTTGGACATATAAAGCGTATATAAAAGGGAAAATAGCGATTGAATCCTATAGTTAATACTGAAAAAATGTTTTGTGACAATAGTAACCATTGCACAACTCATAATTATGAGTAAATCAATTATTAAAATTAAACACACTTCAAATCAGTCATTTAAAATATTACTAAACATATTAAAAAGTCGTTTTTTCTATTTTTTTGAGTTGTGCAACAGCCACAATAGCTATAACTAATACCGAGTTTTGTGCTTAACCCAAAGTTTAGTATCTTTTTACTAAGTCTGCCAAATCTTTTTGATTTGGCTTTACATAAAAAAGATATACTTAATTACAAGGTAAATTATAAAAGTAAAAAACACGAATGTATGAAGATATAATGATCTAACAGGGCATTACACCTCATATATCAAGCATTGTGTTTAATTGTTAACATAAAATAAATGAAAATACTCAAATATATTCTTCTCTTTTCTTTTGGCTTAACGCTTTTGGGCTTACTTAGTATCAAGGATATTAATTCCTTTTAGAGGTGGCAAAAGTATTCTTAACGGAAGCACTTTGGACGTATTTTCTTCCGTATTACACCTATGTTTTAGATGTTGTTGCATCTAATGCGCTTGGGAAAATAAAAACACTGAAAGCAGATTTTGGATTCACAACTCCTTTTGATCAGAAAGGTAGAGTACTTAACAAAAAACTGGGAGGAGGTAGCCTGCTGGATATAGGTATATACCCGCTATTTGCCGCATTAAGTATTTTAGGATATCCAGAAGAAGTGAATGCCCAGGCTACTATGGGAAAAACAGGAGTCGATGAAGATTGCACTATTAAACTTGAGTATAAAAATGGAGCTAGAGCATCCCTGTTTAGTGCTGTTACCCAGGAAACCAATACAACCGCTACTCTAGAATTTGAAAAAGGAATACTCGTTATCAATAGCCGTTTTCATGAGCCTTCTTCTATCACTATTCAAAAAGAAGGAAAATCAGAACATATAGAATTTAACATTACTACAAACGGTTATAACTATGAAGCTATTCACGTACAAGAGATGTTGCTACAAAATCGTACAGAAAGTATACTTATGAGTTTCGAAAAAAGCGTGCAGTTAATCAAGCTGTTAGATACAGTTAGAGAAAAAATAAAATTACACTATGACTAGTTATAGTTAAGATTTTATTTGGATTCAACAAGGATTGAAATACAGGGGCTTTGTTTACTTACATAATTATGATTCTAGATCGGAATATTATTAGGTAGTCCACTCTGTATACGATTCCTGTTCGTCAGTACCGACTTTTGTAGTTTCGCTTACTTCACTGCATACCTCGCGGTAAACCAGCTTGCGACTTACTAATGGTTATGGACATTACTCCAATCCATAAGGGACTTTAACCCTCTAGCTAATCCTTCTAAAAAAGGATCTTAGTCAAATTATTGACTATATTTACCATTCAAAGTACACACACGGTTTATGATATCAGAACAGGTTTGGGATAAATCAAATGACCTTTTCCTTTTTGCAGTGGCGCTAAATTTTTTATATGTTTGAATAAGATATAAACACAAGCGCAGTATGATTGATAGGCTTGGGTATATTTGCTCTGCTCCGATTCATAAACCAAGCGTTGTATTTAATACATAAAAATTCTTTTAGTCCATAAATTTGAAAAATAATATCACCAAATTTTTATTACAACCATATCCATTCTACTATGAGGGAAAAAGTCTGGGAATAATAATTGTCTTGTTTTTTTTAATGACCTTCTTTTTCAATTATGCATTCGAGCCTTTTAATGTAGAATATTCAGAACACAAGATGAGTTATTTTTGGGTGTCAATAATTCATTCAACAACACCAACCGTTATTCTATTTACTATATATATAATTGGAAAATCATTTAAACTAGAGGATAAATGGAACATTGTGAAAGAAGTAATTTTAATTTCTACATTTTTTATAATTGTAGGATTAGTCCAATTTTTGATTCGAGATATTATTTATGACAATGAAAACAATTGGTCTTTACATTATTTATATGAAGAAATTAGAAACACATTTTTAGTAGGCACATTGTTTGTCACTATCTTAATCCCTATCAACTTTAATAGATTAAATACTAAACATAGTAATAATGCAAATACGTTAAATATTGCTATTAATGATATTTCCTCTGCAACTAATCAAATAAAAAAAAGTATTAATATTAATGATTTTGAACTCGATATTGACCAATTTATGTTTGCAAAATCAGAAGGTAACTATTTAGAAATATATTTTAATAAACAACATCAAAATAAAGAACTGATAAGGGTTACATTAAATAATTTGGAGACTCTTTTAAAAACATATCCAAACATAATTAAAACGCATCGTTCTTATCTAGTAAATTGTAATTACATAGAAAAAATTGAAGGGAATGCTCAAGGTTATAGGCTTCAAATTAGTAGATATATCGTTCCTGTTTCAAGAAATCTAATTGCAAATTTTAATTTGAGAATGAAACGTCTATAATAAACCTTGCCTTCTATCACAAAAGCTTGTCAGCCATCACAAAATCTACGTAGTTCATTCAAATAAAATTATTTTAGCCAAAAATTAAGAAATGAAAAAGACTAGATATTACTACATTGATTCTTTAAGAGTAATAGCCATTTTAATGATGTTTGTATACCATGTTTTTATGGTTTTTGTAGCAGAATGGGGTTGGCATATCAAAAACACAGAGACAAGTAATGTCCTTTTAGAAATTAACTATTGGATGTCATCTTTTAGAATGCCTCTGTTATTCTTTGTTTCAGGGTATATCTCTTACATTCTTATGCAACGATTAAATTGGAAAGCATTCACAATTCAGAGATTTATACGTTTAATAATTCCAACAATTATTTGGACCTTTATTCTAGTAGCACCTCAAATATATTTTGAACGAAAATTAGAAGGAATTGAACAAAGTTACTTTGAATTTTACCAATCGTTCTTAGAATTTAAATGGTGGCCAAATGGAAATTTTCATTGGCTACATTTATGGTTTATTCCTTATTTGTTTTGTTATAACATATTGTCTATTCCACTATTTTATATACTTCAAAAAAACAATAAGTTTACACAAGCCTTAAATTCTTTTTTTCAAAGGCCTGTTTCAATATTTATTTTCGTCTTTATAGCCATACTTCCGTATACATTTTTATCGGTTCATTATAAAACTACCCACGATTTAATAAATGATACGGCAAGACATTCATTTTTCTTTTTCTTTATCATTGCTGGTCTATTATTCTTTAGATTCCAACAAGTAATGGAAATACTTCAATCAAAAAGACATTTATTTTTAAGCTTTGCATTTCTATCTATCCTACTGATTAACATCTTGCGTTGGAATGGTTGGGAACCTTTTGATATTTGGGAGAATTGGATTGAAAAACCACAAACTTATTTTTTTATTGGTCTTATAAATTTTAACTCTTGGATGTGGGTATTTACTAGTTTGGGATATGGGAAAAAATATTTAAACAAAGGGAGCAGATTACTCAACTATATGAATACTGGAGTATATCCATTTTATATTTTGCATCAGACTGTAATTGTAATAATAGCTTATTATGTAGTTGGAACTAAAGATGAAGTCTCATTGAAACTTTTATTTTTACTAATTATATGCTTTTCTATTATAGTTATAACATATCATTTATTCATTAGACCATACAATACAATGCGGTTTCTATTTGGAATGAAAAAAAAGCCTGTTAAAATAGATTCGAGAAAAGTACTAAAAGACACAGGAGTAGCCCAACGTGTTGAAAATTCACCGCATTGAGGTTCTCACATCACCATACGTACGGGTCTCGTATACGGCGGTTCATCAAATCGAAGTTTACTCCTTATTTAAATAGTCTATCATAGGTTTTTACTTATTATATTGGTTTCTTCCGCTAAGTCAGGAGACTTAGCAGAGCTGGGATTTCTTGTGCAACTATTGAATTTACAGTTAATAATAATAATAAGTACCACTCTATTGAGTGGTACATTTTTCCCAAAACTCTTAACTAATATTGCCAATGAAATAAATTTTAAAACCTAATACCATGAAAACAAAAACAATTTTATTCAAAGGAATATTATTTTTCTCATTGCTTTTTATTAGTTGTGAACCTTCTGAGATTGAAGTAATAGAAGAGCAAAATACATCGGAAGTTTCATTATCGACTTCTAAAAAAGAGAATTCCACTAGTAAAATTTATCGCGAAACCAAATTAGTACCATGGAATTATCCTATACCTGAAGGATGGGTAATTACCCATTTATCTGGTCTTAACAATTATCGTACTATTGTAAATTTGAATGGAGGTCCATATCGAGATCAAATAAAGGTATATTACCGCTCTCCTATACCTGAAGGATGGGTAATTACTCACCTGTCAGGTCTTGATAGTGATCGTAATCTTGTAAATTTGAATGGAGCTCC
>CAKMZM010000002.1:0-50097 GCA_929200365.1 uncultured Flavobacteriaceae bacterium
CAAATTTATTAGTGAAGTCGCAAATTAACCTTTAAGGTTTTGACAATAGTAAAAAGCTTTCCAAATCAGGGAAAATTCTTATTTTTTAGGAATAGAAAAAGTTAAGATGAATTTATGGATATTAAATTTAAGAATTTGCGATTTCTTGACCATTTAAAGACACTCAAGGTTTATGTCTATCTATTTATGTTTTAACTAAAATAAATGTTACTCTTAATTAGTTGATTATTTGTTATAAAAGTCTATTCTGGAGATTAAAAAAAACATTTCTTTGTTTTATTTTTAGATTAAAACTACCTACAATTTCTTATCTTTGTACCTTGTTTAAAGTTAAATAAAAAAGATTGTAATGCAAGACGGATTATACGCAAAATTCAATACTTCAAAAGGAAATATATTAGTAAATCTAGAATATAAAAAAACACCAGGCACAGTAGGTAATTTTGTTGGCCTGGCAGAAGGAGATATAGAAAATCAAGTTATTCCTCAAGGAAAACCATATTATAATGGTTTAAAATTTCATAGAGTGATTGCAGATTTTATGATTCAAGGAGGAGATCCTCAGGGAACTGGAGCTGGTGGTCCAGGATATCAATTTGATGATGAGATTCATTCAGATTTAAAACATGATGGTCCAGGAGTACTATCTATGGCTAATGCTGGACCAGGAACAAATGGGAGTCAGTTTTTTATTACTCATGTAGAAACATCTTGGCTAGATGGGAAACATACAGTTTTTGGTAAAGTAGTAGAAGGACTAGAAGTAGTAAATACAATAGAACAAGGAGATGAGATCGAATCTATAGAGATTCAAAGAGTGGGAGCAGAAGCCGAAAATTTTAACGCTGTTGAGACTTTTAGAAGCTTTAATGGAGCTAAAGCAGAAAGAGAAGTTGCAGCCCGTAAAAAAACTGAAGATTTATTAGAAGAACTTGCAGCTGGATTTGAGAAAACTGATAGCGGTTTAAGATATAAGATTATTCAGAATGGAGATGGAGTAAAAGCAGAAAAAGGAAAAACCGTTTCTGTACATTACAAAGGGAGTTTGACTGATGGCACGGTATTTGACTCTTCTTATAAGCGTAATCAGCCTATTGATTTCCCATTAGGAATGGGACAGGTAATTTCTGGATGGGATGAAGGAATTGCACTGTTACAAGTAGGAGATAAAGCAAGGTTTTTGATTCCACCATACCTTGGATATGGAGAACAAGGTGCTGGAGGAGTTATTCCACCTAATGCAACACTTATTTTTGATGTTGAGTTGGTAGATGTAAAATAACTTTAGATAATTACATACAAAGTTTTAAAAAATCCCTGTTTTAGGGATTTTTTAATTACTTGTTTTATCTAAAATATAAAAATAACGTTCTGCAATTTAATATTTGATAATAGAATGAGAATAATATAAATATGTATGTACTTAAAGTTTTTTGAATTAAAAATGTTATTTTTAATAATTGTGTTTTTTTAACATAAATTTTATTGTTTTAACAATATGGTTTTTATAGAAATCATTTTGTTAAAAAAAAATATTAGGACGTTCGAATCCTCTTTTATTTATATTTTAACCCAAATTACATAGCTCCTCCTAGATATGAAACAAGGACTTATTATTTTTTTTATTCTGTGCAATATTCATTTTACTTCTGGTCAAGATGAAGCAGATATTCTAGTCAAAATCAATGATCAAATAGAGATGATTGATGGTTATATAGAATTTGAAACTTTTTTCTTAGATCCAGAAGAATTTCTTGATAAGATGGCAGATCATGGCGCAGAACTTAATGGATATTATGAGCATGAACGTCTCAAGAAAATTACTAGAAAAGTAGGTACCAGAGTAGCAGATGTTGTAACTACATTTTATTTTTGGAATGATCAACTTATTCATGTAAACTATAAACAACGCCCTTATTTAGAAACAAAAAATGCGAGTGGTCAACGAATTATGGATTATTCTAGTGCTTTTACTAAATATGAGTCGAAATATTATTTTAGAAATGATGAAGAATTAGAAAAAAAGGAAATGGGTCAACCTTTGGGTGGTATGGAGCCCGAAGAAGAGTTTATCAAGTATGCATATAAAATGAAGGCACTACTAGATAACAAATTCTATAATAGAGATACATATGAAGCGTTACAGGGAAAATGGCTTTTTCTCCAGAATACAGATGATTGTTTGATTTTTGAAGGGACAATACGATTTAATTTTTACAACGGTAAATTTGCAAATCGTTTGAAAACCAGAATAGAAGATAAAAACATCTTGGTTTGTTTTTTCCCTATGGATGATCGTATTTATAGATATAAAATTGATAACTTAAATGATAATATGCTTACATTGACAGATCTTTTTTCTAAAGAAGAGTTTGTTTATACTAAAGTAAAAGTAGAATGATTTTTTAAACTATGAATTTAAGATATCCTATAGGAAAATTTGAATGCCCAAAAATAATAACTTCCAATCATATCGAAAGATGGATATATGATATAGAAGAGTTACCAGCAAAACTATCAAATCTGGTTTCCACATTTAGCGAACAACAATTAGAAACACAATACCGTTCTGGTGGTTGGACCGCCAGGCAAGTAATACATCATATTCATGATAGTCATCATAATGGATATATTCGATTTAAGTGGGCATTAACAGAAAATAAACCCATGATAAAGGCCTATGATGAGCAATTATGGGCCGAATTGTTTGACACTAAGTCTGCACCAATTCATTTATCCTTAGACTTGATAAAAGCTTTACATGCTAAATGGGTATACTTCTTAAAAGGTTTATCTGCTCACGATCTCGAAAAAGAGTTTATACATCCAGAAGGAGATATTTCAATTTCGTTGGGCGAAGATATCGGTATCTATGCATGGCATGGTAATCATCATTTTGCGCATTTACAAATTATTGCTCAACTCTAATTTAAAGAAATAATACCATTCTTTGCATTTCTCTATGTTCATCTTTTAGATCAGGATAATCCAGAGTATAAAAAGAAACAGTATTAAAACCCATTTTTTTATAAAAGGGTAGTGCAGGACTGGTACTCATTACATCTAGCCAAACAATTTTCTTACCAAGATTAATAGCATAATTTTTAACAAACTCAATTCCCTTTTTAGCGATACCTAGGTCTAGACCTGTGGGCGATTTTAAAAGATATATTTTTTCTAACTGTAATGTTATAGAAGTATCGAATCCTTTGATAGCTTCCTGCTTTTTGGATTAAAAAATAGGCAATGGAATGGTATCTGTTTTAAAATCTTCTTCAAAAGCTTCTTGATTGAAACTTAGATTTACATAATAGCTAGGATCATTATTTTCCTAAATATGGGCATAATGTTCTGGGTAGAATTGCTGGCTTATATTAATCAACTCAGTAATGTCATTGGTAGAACATTCTTTAAAAATTACTTCTTGCATATTCTAAGGCTATAATACTGTAGCAATTTTTATAAGTTGTATCTATTCTTTCCACTTAATATTACAACCAATACTTGGTTTTTGTTTTTCAGAAACTTTGGCATTACGAAGTACAGCATCAAGTGCCTGACGAAGATCACGACCATTGACAGGAATTCCGTTTCCAGGTCTGGAATCATCAAGCTGCCCTCGATAAATGAGTTTTGATTCAGAATCAAATAAGTAAAAATCAGGGGTGCAGGCAGCATCATATATTTTAGCAATATTCTGGGTTTCGTCAAATAAATATGGAAATGTATAATTATTTTTCCGAGCGGTTTTCCACATTTCTCTAGGAGCATCCTGAGGGTATTTTTCGATATCATTACTGCTAATAGCTACAAAACCAAATCCCTGAACCCGATAGTCATTAGCGATACGTACTATTTCTTCGTTAACATGGATCACAAAAGGACAATGATTGCAAATAAACATAACCACAGTTCCTTTTTCGCCTTTTATATCGTTAAGAGAATACTTGTTATTGGTAATAGAGTCTACAAGTGTGAAATCGGGTGCAATAGTACCAAGAGGTAACATGTTAGACGGAGTACGAGCCATGATTTTCTTTTTTTTGAAAGGTTTCAAAATTACAATATTATACTATATAAGTCTACAAAAAACAGACCTTAGTTACAACTGTAATTCACAATTTTAAACATTGATACTCATCTTGATTTTTTCTGTTTGTAAAAACATAAGGCTTTCAATCCTTGATGATACCTTTTTTATATGGCATAGTTACAGTATGAAAAAATCAAGATGAGTAGTTTAACTCAATACTTCAATTTACATTTCATCGCTAAAGAAAATAGCATTCATTAGTAGCTTATTGGTGCCATACCAAAAAGCTCTAAAATTAGTATTGTCAGTAAACAGGATTACATTTCCTTTTCCAAAATTATTATGTTTAAAAGGAACTGTACCAGATAGAGAATCCAAATTCTTTTTACTAATATATCCACTTAACAAAGGTTTTTTGGTATATCGAATTGGATTGTTGTAACTCTGTTTGTCTGGCTTAATAAATAATTTTGTATTTCTAAATAGTGAAATCTTATCATTTTTATATCCAAAATTAATAGGATGAGAACGATCTATTTCGGCTTCAAAAATAGCTCCACCAATTACTTGTGCACCATTAAAATCTTGTCTTTGTTCAAAGGATATGTTTTTTGCATCATTTTTTGGAGTAGCAAATTCGATTTTCATGAATTCATTATTCTTAAAAAACTGAGCAGCATTTCTATATCCAATTAGTGTTCCGCCATTACGAACCCATGTTTTTAATTTTTCTGCTTTTTCTTTGCCAAAAGACTGTCTCCAACTATTCGGTAGTACAATATGTGTATACTTTGATAAAGTGATTCTGCTAAAATTACGTGTTTCTAATTTTGTAATAGGAATATCATAACGTTGATCCATTAAATGCCAGACTTCTCCAGCATCATAAGGTGTGATTCCGTTACCCGTAAACAAACCAATTCTTGGGAGTGATAAAGCACGAAATTGATTACTTCCAAGGTCAATTCCCTTGGTAAGACCTGTAGAAACACTATTGATATCAATGTGATTCTCGGCAGCTATTTTTTGTAATAATTTATGTAGCTCTTCTTTATTTAATTTTTGATTTTGAACAGGAATTAAAATTGTACCATAGTCATAATCTTTGTTTTCTAATGAGAAAGGTTTCATTCCAACTTTGGCTCGTAATCCATTAGCTAGAATCTGATATAAGGCCTTTGGAGTGTAATACTCATGCCATTGTATTAGGTATGCATAATCACTTTTATTAACAGGATTAGTTTTTCGATACGTGAGGTCTGATATTTCGTTACCTAGATTAGAAATAGCTGCATTATCAGAATAATCTAGGTTAAAGGCCAAAGGGAATGTCCAGGCAGAAACATCATAAAAGAGACTATCTTGAAATGTTGTTCTTTTTTCAAAAATAGCTTTTAATAATCTTTTTTGTCGCTGGTTTTTAGGAACAATATAGCTATACTCTTTTTTGAAAAAACTACCTTGAATGGTTACATCTTGTTTAAGTTCATATAGTTTGACTTGATGTCTTTTAAGGATTTCAGCAAGATGGTAAGATGAAGCCGCATCTTTTTGGTTACCAAAAATATAAGCATCTTTAGTTGCTTCCTTTCTTGCGTTGTTGTAAAAACTTCGCTTATATTCTAATAACTCTTTACGCATTGATTTTGCGGCTTCTAATGTAGAAAGTGCCGCTGTAAATTGATTTCTTATAGTAAAAGGAAAAGTGAGTAGCCCATTATCGGTTTGCTGGGCATGACCACGCGAACTACCTTGTTCAAATAAAATACCAATGCTCCCATTAATATCAGGGAAAGTAGATCCTTTACCATAATAAAAGTCGTCAAAATTCTCTTCGGTATAATATAGTGAGCCAATATTATCTAACGCTTTTACATGATAATTACCAATTTTTTTGGTGAGTTCCTGATTTAATTTAGGAGTTAAAGGATGTGTTCGTGATTGAATCCCTGGTTGAAAAAAGAAAGTACTATTAGATCCCATTTCATGATGATCGGTAAGAATATTGGGATACCATTTATGAAAAGTCTTGATACGAGCTCTGGATTCTGGTAATTGTACTGGTAACCAATCACGATTCATATCAAACCAATAATGATTTGTTCTTCCGCCAGGCCATACTTCACTGTATTCTCGATCCTGAGGGTCTGTACTAATATTTTTGCTTTTATTGGTATTGGTCCAATAGGCAAAACGTTGCAAACCATCAGGGTTAAATGAGGGGTCAAATAAAATGACAACATTGTCTAAAAGATCGTCTATTTCTTGCCCTTGTGCAGCAGCAAGATAGTATGCCGCAACTAGTGATGCATTAGAACCACTAGGCTCATTACCGTGAATAGAGAATCCCTGATATACAATTGCAGGCAAGTTTTCTATATTTAATATATCAGAACCATTTTGAGTAAGTTCTATATGTTTTTTTTGTATTTCCTGAAGGTTTTGGTGGTTTTTTTCTGAGGTTATCGTGAGTAATAGTATCGGGCGATCTTCAAAAGTTTTTCCTCTATCTTCAATTGTTATTCTGGATGATGCTTTGGCGAGAACCTTCATATAGTTAACAAGCTTATCGTGGGTTACATGCCATTTTCCAGGTACATAACCAAGTATACTTTGCGGAGTAGGAATCTCAGGATTGTACGTAACATTTTTTGGAAGATAATATGCTAGGGATAGATCATCTTGAGAGAAGGAAACAAAGCCTAGTAGAATAAGAAAAACAGTAAAGATATATTTCATACGTCTTATTTTTTGTAATTATTTTTGATGTGTGAATATAAAAAAAACCGCTTCATCCACTGAAGCGGTTTACATAACTTTAACTTAAAGCTGTATGTATTTGTCTAGATATCGTCAAAGCTTACATCTGTAAAGCTTTCTGTAGGTGCAGTAACTTCTTTTGGAAGGTCATTTTCAACTCTATCTTTTTCATATGATTTCTGAAAATCTTTCTGGTGTCGTTCACTGATTACTTCTTCTCCTTTTTCATCAACAATAAAATGAGTCATTTCATTTAAAATCTCAGTAAAACCAACAAAATCTTCTTTGTAAAGATAAATCTTATGTTTTTTATAGTGAAAAGAACCATCATCATTGGTAAACTTTTTACTTTCTGTTATTGTTAGATAATAATCTCCTGCCTTTGTAGCTCTTACGTCAAAGAAATATGTTCTTCTTCCTGCTCGTAAAACTTTTGAGAAAATTTCTTCTTTATCCATCATTTCATTATCACTCATAATCCGTATGTATTAATTAATTACTATTGTTATGATGGTTTCAAAAATCCAAAAAAATTGTTAACCTTACAAAAAAAACTCAAATTTCTTTTTCATTAAGTTGTTTTAGATATAGGTTTTTATAATACCCTTCTTTTCTTATTAGTTGATTATGAGTTCCTTGCTGGATTATTTTGCCTTCTTCTAAAACGATAATTTTATTTGCATTTTTGGCAGTAGAAACTCTATGACTTACTATGAAAGTTGTTTTGTTTTTAGAAATCTTACGAAGATTGTTGAGAATTTCTTCTTCGGTTTCTGTATCTACAGCAGATAAGCAATCATCAAACAATAGTATAGATGGATTTTTAAGTATTGCTCTTGCGATAGAAACGCGTTGTTTTTGGCCTCCAGATAGTGTGATCCCACGTTCTCCTAAAACAGTGTCATATCCTTTACTAAAACCTATTATGTTTTTATGAACTACTGCATTTTTAGCTGCTTCATATACCTCTTCATCTGTAGCATTCTCATTTCCAAACTTTATATTGTTTTGTATACTATCACTAAATAAAAAAGCATCCTGTGGGACATAACCTATATGCTCTCTCAAATTGGTTAAATTGAGATTTTTTAGAGGAATCCCATCTATTCGTATTTCACCAGATGAAACATCGTAAAGTCTGCCTATTAAATCTAATATTGTTGATTTTCCAGCTCCTGTTTTTCCTATAATACCAATCGTTTCTCCATTTTTAACTTCAAAACTTATCTGTTGTAGAGCAGTGATATTAGTATCATCATAGATAAAAGAAACATTATCAAAAATAATATTTCCTGTAATTGGTGTTTTTTGGGTTACTGTATTAATGATTTCTGGTTCCTGACTAAGAAATTCATTTATTCTTACTTGAGAAGCTTCAGCTTGTTGAATGATCGAGCTAACCCACCCAACTGTTGCTACAGGCCAAGTAAGCATATTGATAAAAATGATAAATTCTACAATAACTCCAAAATCTTGTATGGTACCGTCAACGAATTGTTTTCCTCCAATATAAATAACTAAAACATTACTAAAACCAATAAGTAAAACCATTAGTGGAAAAAACAAGGCTTGTACTTTTGCTAAGTCAAGATTCTTATCCTTGCTCTTATTAGATAATTCTGTGAAATTTTTCTGGGTAGGAGACTCAAGACCATATGCTTTGATTACAGAAATACCGCTAAAAGATTCTTGAGTAAACGTGGTTAATTTTGATAAAAACTCTTGTACTATAGTACTACGTTTATGAATCGCAACACTCAACTTATAAATAGATATCGATAATATAGGTAAAGGAGTAACAGTGTATAAAGTAAGCTCAGGAGCTATACTAATCATGTATCCTATTACAACTACAAACAGAGTAATAGTATTTACACTATACATAATTGCAGGACCGATATACATTCTAACTCGGGACACATCTTCGCTAATACGATTCATAAGATCTCCTGTTCTATTTTTCTTATAAAAATTGAGAGATAATTTTTCATAATGTTGGAATACTTCATTTTTAAGATCAAACTCAATAAATCGGGAAACAACAATAAAGGTTTGCCTCATTAAAAAGGTAAATAATGCCGAAATAAGTAGCGCTCCTACAATAAGAAGAATGTTCATGATAAGCCCATTTTTTACTTCAGCAATATCAGTGATTTCTTTGTTGATATATTGTTCTACCACATCTACAGAGTCGCCAACTAATGTAGGAACTATTGTCGCAAAAACTCTTGCGATTATGGTAATCACCAACCCAATAATAAGTCGGTATTTATATTTCAAAAAGTATTTATTTAAATGGCGTAATGCACGCATAAAAGCTTATATTTTAAAAACAGATTTCTTAATAAATCCGTAAAGCTTGATAGCTTTGAGTTTCAAATTAATAAAATATGCTATTTTAGCATCATTATTTTGAGTATAATATAATTGTAATATTAAAAAACTTTATAACATGATAACCGAAGTGTTTACTGCAAATCAACTTAAAAAGGAAGCTCCAGTATTTGGTCAACTATCTTTTGATAATCACGAACAAGTTGTTTTTTGTCAGGACAAAGATACAGGATTGAAGGCAATAATTGGGGTACACAATACAATTTTGGGACCTGCATTGGGAGGAACCAGAATGTATGACTATGCAACAGAGTGGGATGCACTTAATGATGTATTGAGGTTATCACGAGGAATGACCTATAAATCGGCTATTACTGGATTAAATCTTGGAGGAGGAAAAGCAGTGATTATGGGGGATCCTCAAAAAATAAAAACACCAGAGCTTATGAAACGCTTTGGGAAATTTGTACACACGTTGGGAGGTAAGTACTATACTGCAGAAGATGTAGGAATGGAAACCTCTGATATGGATACCGTAAGGGAGGTTACTCCTTATGTAACAGGAATATCTGAATCAAAAGGAGGAGCAGGAAACCCTTCTCCTGTTACAGCTTATGGTGTTTACATGGGAATGAAAGCGGCTAGTAAATTCACGTATGGAAAAGATACACTAGAAGGAAAACGAATTTTGATTCAAGGGATTGGACATGTAGGAGAAGAACTGGTGCGATTAGTCTCAGAAGAAGGAGCAGAAGTAATTATTAGTGATATTAATGAAAAAAGACTCGAAGCAGTACGTGCTAAGTATGGTGTTGACATATATAAAGGAAATGATCTGTATGCAGAAACAGCAGATATTTATGCTCCTTGCGCTCTTGGGGCCACTATTAATGATGAAACAATTAATAAATTAAAAGTAAAAGTGATTGCTGGAGCAGCAAATAATCAATTGGCTAATGAAAATAAGCACGGTTTGTTATTACAAAAGAAAGGAATAGTGTATGCTCCTGATTTTTTAATCAATGCAGGAGGTATCATAAATGTATATGCAGAGATCGAGGGGTATGGGAGAGATCAAATTGTAGCTAAAACCGAAAGCATTTATGATACTACTTTAGCTATTTTAAATAAAGCAAAAGCAACCAACGTGACTACAAACACGGCAGCAATTAGTATTGCAGAAGAAAGAATCGCAGCCCGAAAAAAAGAAATGTAGACCTATTTTAAAGTACAATTACCTGAGACTCATTTAAACTTTTTGTTTTTAAGCAAAAAGTTAAGATTTTTATCATAATGAAGCCTTGCCTGAGTAGCATAACCATAGTTACGGTACCAAAAAAAGAAGTTTAAGGTAGGTACGGTTAAAAATAATAGTATTTTTGCAGGGACAAAAGTTAAGACATACTATTTGCCATTTTTTAATATAAAGTTCTTTGTAATTTTCTATGTTAACCAGAAGACATATTAGAGTAAAAGTAATGCAGTCTCTCTATTCGATGAAGCAGACGCAAAGTGATAACCTTGGTAAAGAAGAGAAGTTTCTTCTTTTTAGTATTGATCAGATGTATGAATTATTTCTTATTAATCTTCAACTTCTGATAGAAATTAAAAAACACGCCGTTGATTTTTTAGAAAAAAGCCAAAAGAAATACCTTGCTACTTCTGAAGAAAAAAACCCTAATACCAAGTTTATTAATAATGAAGTTCTGTCATTGTTACAAAAAAACAAACAACTTAAGACAGAAATAGAGAAGAGAAAATTAAATTGCTGGGAATTAGACGATGAATATGTGGCTATATTATGGAAAGAGATTAAAGAAAGTGAGCTTTATAAAGATTATATGAATACCAAGCTTAGTTCTTTTAGAGAAGATAAAAACTTTATACTTGATATTTTCAAAGAAGTCATAGCACCCAATGAAAAACTCTACGAATATATTGAAGATAAAAAGTTAACATGGATTGATGATTTACCACTAGTAAATACTTCGATTATCAAAATGCTTAGAAAAGTTAAGTCATCTCACGATGAACAAATGAAACTCCCAAAGCTATATAAGGATATAGAAGATAAAGAATTTGCTACTGATATTTTTAGAAAAACAACACTTAATAGTGTAGAATTTGCAAAAGAAATCGATGGTAGAACCCCAAATTGGGATCAAGATCGTATTGCAGAATTGGATAAAGCTATCATAAAAATGGCTATTTGTGAGCTAGTAAAATTCCCTTCAATACCTGTAAAAGTAACAATCAACGAATATTTGGAAATAGCAAAAGAATATAGTACTCCGAAAAGTAGTATTTTTATCAATGGAATTTTAGATAAAATTTCTAAAGAGTATCAAGAAAACGGGAAATTAAACAAAGTAGGTCGAGGATTAATGTAATATTTAGAAAAAATAGTATTTTTAACCTTTAAATAATTTAAAAAACCCAAGTAATGAAAAAAGGAATCTTAATTTTAGCCGGAGTTTTTGCTATGACAGTTATGTCTTGCAAAGATAATGCCGCAGAAAAAGTTAAAGAAGAAAATGTAGAAATAGCTGCAGATCGTGACGCAAAAAATACAAGTTACCCTGTGATGACTTTTACAAAAGTAGAACATGATTTTGGAACAATCAATGAAGGAGATGTTGTAGAGCATAAGTTTGCGTTTACTAATACTGGTAAAGCACCTTTAGTGATTGTAAGTGCAAAAGGTAGTTGTGGATGTACTGTGCCAGAGTGGCCAAAAGATCCAATTGCTCCAGGAGATACAGGAGAGATGTTAGTTAAATTTAACTCTAACGGAAAACCAAATCAGCAAACTAAGCAAGTTACTATAACTGCTAATACTGAGGCTGGAAAAGAAATTGTTAAAATTAAGGCTATGGTGACCCCAAAGGCTAAACCCGAAGGTGGAACACCAGTAAGCAAGTAATTTATGGATCAAATACAATCATTTCTCCCTTTTATACTGATATTTGTGGTAATGTATTTTTTTATGATACGACCACAGATGCAGAAAGCAAAAAAGGAGAAAAAATTTGCTGAAGATTTAAAAAAAGGAGATCGTGTTGTAACAAAAAGCGGTCTTCATGGAAAAGTTTTCGACTTCAGTGAAAAAAACAATGCTATTATTATTGAAACAGGATCTGGTAAATTAACATATGACAAATCTGCAATTTCATTAGAGATGAGTCAAAAATTAAATCAACCAACTGATAAGAAGTAATAACTAGCCTACTTATTGAAAGCGCGATAAAATTATTTTAATTTTATTGCGCTTTTTTATGTGTTTTATTTTAGTACATGACAGAAATTAACTGTGAATGGTAATACGCTTAATAATTTTATGGTTTATCAAGACCTCACAGATCTTTAAGACCTGTGAGGTCTGTAAAACAACAATTTAATAATATTTTAATAATCAATTACTTAAATGTTTATCCTGATTTTTTGTCATGTACTTAGGTGTTTTATAGTTGATATGGTATTAGTTTGTTTTATCTACATGTTTTTCTTTGCTGTTAACTCAGCAATTTTCACGATTACTTCTACAGCCTTAATCATACTCTCTGCAGGAACATATTCGTATCGCCCGTGAAAATTATGTCCGCCTGCAAAAATGTTCGGGCACGGCAGTCCCATAAAGCTTAATTGCGACCCATCTGTTCCTCCTCGTATAGGTTTTATAAGGGGGATAATATCGAGAGATTTCATAGCCTCTGCTGCAATATCTACAATATGCATTACAGGTTCTACTTTTTCCCTCATATTATAATATTGATCTTTGATATCAATACATACTGTTTCTTTGTTATGTTGTGTATTGATTTTATGGGCTAATTCTTTTATGACCTCTTTACGAGTTTCAAACTGTTTTTTATCAAAATCTCTAATGATATATTGCAATACCGTTTCTTCAACACCTCCTTCTATACTGTATAAATGAAAAAAACCTTCTCGACCAGCAGTATGTTCAGGAGTTTCTTTTCTGGGCAATGAATTAATAAAGTCCTGAGCGATATACATACTATTAATCATTTTTCCTTTGGCATACCCAGGATGAACCATCTTTCCTTTAATAGTAACCACGGCTTTGGCAGCATTAAAACTTTCATACTCAAGTTCTCCGATACGGCTACCATCCATAGTATAAGCCCAATCTGCACCAAATTTTGAAACATCAAATTTATGAGCACCACGACCAATCTCTTCATCAGGAGTAAACCCAACACGAATTTTTCCATGTTTGATCTCAGGATGTTGTATCAGATATTCCATAGCTGTTACAATTTCTGTAACCCCTGCCTTATCATCAGCTCCTAATAGTGTTGTACCATCTGTAGTAATAAGAGTTTGACCTTTGTATTGTTTTAGATCATCAAAATAATCTGGAGAAAGTATAATATTTTCTGAAGCATTTAGGACAATATCTTTTCCATCATAATTTTCGATAACCTGTGGTTTTATATTTGCTCCCGTAAAATCAGGACTGGTGTCAAAATGAGCTACAAAACCAATAGTAGATACCTCATGATCTATATTAGAGGGCAACGTTGCCATGATATACGCATGTTTATCTATACTTACATCTTCTAGACCAATTTCTTTTAATTCCTCGACCAGTTTATGGGCAAGATCCCACTGTTTTTTGGTACTGGGAGTTGTATTACTTTTGGGGTCACTTTCGGTATCAATAGTTACATAGCTTATTAACCTATTTATAATGTGTTGTTTTGAAATCATTCTTGATTAAAATTTTAGTGTAAATCAAAAATAGAACTATGTTTAGACTTTATTTAAAAAAAGAATTTTTTTTTGTACAAAATAGGATCGAGAAACTTCTGTAATCCTAACTTTGTTATCTTACCAATAGGCTGCTAGTAAAAAAGCGTTAGGGATTGCAGTAAAAATCCCACAGCCCGACGATAGGAGGTGCGAGGAATTGTAACGAAAAGCCCGACCCGATAGGGAAACGCCCTTATATGACAGAGTAGGATTAAATACCCAAAAAGTGAAAAAATTATGTATAGAGAGTAAAGAACGGCTTATCGATATTATTAGCGGATCTTTTGATAAGACGCCCCAGGATAAAAAACAACTTTAATTCCTTGATATGGGATATACGATTAAGGGCATGTTTAAACACAATGTAAACTGAAAATCAATAGTTTGAAACTAAATGTTTTAAAAAAAGGATAAAAATATGTTTGGAACAGAAATGTATCCCATAATATTTTTTTATACTCATTTTTCAAATACTAGTTCTTTTTGCTCAGCTTTTTTTTTAAATCCTCTAAAATTACTGCTACCTTTTTTAATACAGCTACAGCAAACCACATGGTGGGGAAAAAAGTTTTTTGTAAGGAGTATCCAGAGCCCAGTTAAAGGGTCTCAACAAGGGGGTACCCCCTTATCGACATGGGGGCCACCCCATCAAAAGGTAGTTCGAGCTGATCCTGTAACGCTTCAAAGGGTGATGACGACCCTTCGAAGGGATACAATCAGGGGTCGAGCTCATATCGTATGGCCTATAGGGCTTGGTAAGAGGGGTAAAAGTGATACCTTTTGGGGGTCGAAGCCATAAAGGGAGCCTTCGAAGGAGTTCGGTAACGCTTCGAAGGGTGTTATTAAGAGGTAGAAGCATCCTGATAAGGGGTAAATGGTATAAAAAAACTGCACCAGCCATAAAGACTGGCACAGTTCTAATACGATGTTGATACCAGTTTTATTTTTCAGGATCAGGAATTTTTTAAGAAAAATTTGACTATTTTTTGATTTTGTTAAGATTGTATACCCATGTCCTATCCTCTAATCACAGCAGTTCTACAATGATTCAAGAAATGATCATGAAAATGGAAAAATAGTAAGGAATCTTATTAAAAGCTACGGAAAATCAAAAATCAAAAACTAGATATTCCAAAGCTTTTTTTTAGTTTTTGGAAACCAAGACCCAAGTAGCATAGAACAGAGGTCGGAAGATGGGAGTTGGGGGATGTCCGTCTGACAATAAAGCAACACCTTATTTTGTTGTTTAGCTTCAATCAGATTATTAGAATGATAAAAGGACTGTTGAATTTAGTTTGTGGGATTGCTTTTTTACATAATAATAGCACTTTTTGATTAAAGCATGATTGAATTCGTTTTTCAATTTGTAAGTAAAGTTCTACTTTTGCAGTATTCAAAACAAATTTAATGTATAAATCCTTACTACGCCCTTTATTATTCCTGTTTGACCCAGAAAATGTACATCACTTTACTTTTAGAATAATTCATTTTTTTTCTAAAATCCCCTTAGTTCCGTCAATTTTTAGAAGGTTATATACTGTTAATGACCCAAGGTTGCAACGAGAGGTTTTTGGATTGAAATTTAAAAACCCAGTGGGATTGGCAGCAGGATTTGATAAAAATGCAGTTTTGTATAATGAACTGGCTAATTTTGGATTTGGGTTTATAGAAATAGGAACCGTAACTCCTAGGGGGCAGGTGGGTAATCCTAAAAAAAGATTGTTCAGGCTTAAAGCAGATAAAGGAATTATTAATAGAATGGGATTTAATAATGATGGTCTGGAAGCAGTTATACATCAACTTAAAAAAAATAAGGATAGGCTTATTATTGGGGGCAATATAGGAAAGAATACAGATACGTTGCCAGAGCATTATACCAAAGATTATCTCGAATGTTTTAGAACATTACATCCTTATGTAGATTATTTTGTATTGAATGTGAGTTGCCCAAACGTGGGTAGCCATGCAAAGCTAAATGATAAAGAATACTTAAACGAATTAATAGTAGCTGTACAAGCAGAAAATAAAACGTTTGAAAAACAGAAACCTATTGTATTGAAAATTGCACCCGATTTAAATACAAATCAACTAGATGAAATCATAGAACTGGTAGCCGAAACTAATTTAGACGGTGTGATTGCAAGCAATACTTCTGTTACCAGAGAAGGGTTGAAAACTCCTAAGGGTAAATTAGAAACGATAGGTAATGGGGGATTGAGTGGCCAACCCATAAAAAATAAAAGTACAGAAGTAATTAAATATTTATCTGATAAAAGCAATAAAGCGTTTCCGATTATTGGAGTAGGAGGAATACATAGTGCTACCGATGCTATAGAGAAATTAGAAGCGGGAGCAAGTCTGGTACAAATATATACAGGTTTTATATATGAAGGGCCCCAATTGATTAGGGATATTAATAAAGCACTACTTTATAACGCAAACCTTCAAGGTTTACAAAAAACCTTGAAGGTTTAGAGGTATGAACTACGAAATTCTCTACACCTTTATTATAGCAACATTGGCATTATCAATCTCACCAGGGCCCGATAATATATTTGTGCTAATGCAAAGTGTGGTAAATGGTAAAAAATACGGATTGGCCGTTGTAGCAGGTCTAATGTCTGGATGTTTGATTCATACTACACTAGTTGCTTTTGGAGTATCAGTAATTATTAAACAGAGTGAAATGCTATTTTTTACCATCAAATTATTCGGAGCGTTATATTTGTTTTTTCTGGCTTACAAAGTGTTTAGAAGTGAAGCTGAGGTAAGTCTTGCAGAAAATAAGATGCCTAAAAAAAGCCTTGGGCAATTATTTAAACAAGGATTTATAATGAATGTTTTAAATCCTAAAGTATCTATATTCTTTTTGGCATTTTTTCCAGGATTCTTATTTAGCAAAACAATAAGTAATGTTGTACAATTTTATATACTTGGATTTCTTTTTATTGTAGTTTCGTTTATTGTTTTTGGTTTGATAGCTGTTCTGGCAGGATCTATTGCAGAATATTTAAAAAAGAGTTCGAAAATTGGGGTTGTTCTAAAATGGCTTCAGATTATTGTTTTTATGGGGATAGGAGTTTTTATTCTCACCTCGGAGTAATAAATGGAGATAAAAAAACCAAGACATTACGCCTTGGTTCTTTATATAGGTAATGGGGTAAGCTATACATTCTCTGTTACATACTAGTTTTAGGTATGACTACTTTTCGATATTAAAATGTTTCATGACTGCATAGTAATCATTAATATCAACTCCTTTTTCTTTTAGTTTGGATAGAATATCACGTTGCTCACTGTTTTTATTTGTCGATGCTATGATTACAATTCTTAGTTCATGAAGTTCCCCGGCAGTAACAGAAAATGTAGTGTTTAGATTTCTATTATAGAAATCCATAGAATATTGCTCCAATTCTATAAAGGTTCTGATATCAATTCCTAGTGGAGCTAAATCATTATTTGGGATAGGGTATAAACGAGTGCTTCCGCCTAATTTTAAATACCCCAAAATTGCATCATTATCAATTACTTCTTGAGTGAGTTCTGGCATAGATTGGTCATGAAAAGATCCCGATACTGTAGAAAGATCATAGGTAAAAGATTGAACATTGGCATTGCCATCCTGTCCATTAGTGCCATTAATCCCGGCAACACCTTGTTCTCCTTGCGGACCAGCAGGACCTATAGCGCCATCTTCTCCATCAGAGCAAGCAAATGCTAATAATGTAATAAGTAATAAAAAAAAGTACTTTAGTTTTAAATTTTTTGTTTTCATGATGTAAAGTTTTAATGATGTAACCCATTGTACATTTAGATATTTTTTATCAAAATTTGTTAATTCAAGTGCTTTTCTCCTAATGTGTGTTAGGAAAGAAGCGTATCGAGAATAGAATTATTGGCCAAAAGAGCTATTTTCGATACATTTTGTCTTCATTTCATTACAGCAAAACACTCGAATTGACACTTTTTTGTAGCATTTTTCTTAAATACATAACAGGTTGATATATTTAGTTGAGAATCCAAACCGAATTGCTTGCCTGGCTTAGTGATGAACCACCAGCTACGGCATATAGTTTTCCGTGTAATGATGCGAAGGCATATTTTAGCTCTTTGGTGATAGGAATTCGGTTTGTGGCCAACTCCCAATCAATTCCGTTACTCGATTGATAATAATTAGTAAGATTACCACCAGATACTATGTTAAGCCTATTGTTTAAGACAGCAAGTGTTGGATTGTATGCGAAGTTTATCATTGTGTTGTTTGATAGTTCATCCCATGTAACTCCATTTGCACTTGTTCGTATAATTACGCTTCGGTTACTTGGATCTCCTTTTTCTAAAACACCATACAATGTATTGTTTAAATTTGCAACAGCCATCCCATATTTAAAATGAAAACCATGGTTTTCAGTTTCCAAAATCCAATTTAGACCATCTGTAGAACTGTAGACATAACGCTCATTAGAAGGATCTCCTATATTACTATTATATGCGGCAATACGCCATAATTTGTTATTAAACACGGTCATGGTCATATTATTATATTGCAGAAATGGAGTTGTCTCGGCTTCCTCTGTCCAGATAATACCATCTTCAGAACTATAGATTGCCCTGGATACAAATCCTCCTCGCACACCTCCGTAAATCCATAATTTGTTTTGAAATACAATGGTGTAGTGTCTGTCAATAGCCCCAAATACCGGAGCATCTTGTGCTAAAACCCAGGTAACACCATCAGAACTTGACCAAATATCCCCCAAAGGATCTCCTGCTTCATTTTGTCCTCCTATAACCCATAATTTGTCATTAAAAGCTACTGTAGTCGAATATGCCCGCTTAGGAAAAGCTGCATTGTCGGTAAGTAATCTGGGGGCGATGTGCTCTGTAGTAAAAGTTCTGATTGCAGATGTAGCAATATCTTTTGTGCCATTATTTGCTGTTACTCTCCATTTATAAATAGTTCCAGTTTCAAGAGGAGTTTCTATGGTGTATGATGTCGTACTTACTGTGGCTATCTTACTCATATTGTTGTCATCAGGCCCGATATAAATATCATAGTTAAAAGATTCATTACTCTCGAAGGCATCCCATGATAGTTCTCCATCAATACGAACCAGTGTTTCATCTGTAGTTGGTGTAGAAAGTGTGATTTCCCCAAGTTCAAATTGTATAATAGGTTGGTCATCATCATTTTTACAACTTAGTAGTAGTGTACAAAGCACTAAAGCGATATTAAAATGTTTAAAAAAAGTTTTCATGTGTTCTTACTTTATTCTTGCGTGATTTTTCTTATTTTGTGATCATTCATATCAGCCACGTATAGATTATTATCTGTACCTATTGCAATACCAAAAGGAAAATCAAACTGGGCTGCACTACCTTGTCCATCTGCAAATCCTGAGGTGCTACCCGCTAGTGTGCTTACCACTCCTTCTGGTGTTATTTTTCTAATTTTATGATTACCGGTATCCACTACGTATAGATTATTATTTGTATCTATTGCAATACCAAAAGGAAAATCAAACTGGGCTACACTATCTTGTCCATCTGCAAATCCTGAGGTGCTACCTGCCAGTGTGTTGACCACGCCTTGCGGTGTTATTTTTCTTATTTTATGATTCTCG
Source organism: uncultured Flavobacteriaceae bacterium (assembly GCA_929200365.1). Taxonomy (GTDB): domain Bacteria; phylum Bacteroidota; class Bacteroidia; order Flavobacteriales; family Flavobacteriaceae; genus Aquimarina. The sequence goes on from CAKMZM010000002.1 coordinate 19,528, forward strand.
GTATCCGCTACGTATAGATTAGTATCTGTATCTATTGTAATACCATGAGGAAAATTAAATTGAACCGCACTGCCTTGTCCATCTGCAAAACCTCGATTACTCCCTGCCAGTGTGCTTACCACTCCTTCTGGTGTTATTTTTCTAATTTTATGATTACGGGTATCCGCTACGTATAGATTATTATCTGTGTCCATTGTAATACCACTAGGAGCATTAAATTGAACCGCACTGCCTTGTCCATCTGCGAATCCTGAAGTACTCCCTGCCAGTGTGCTTACCACTCCTTCTGGTGTTATTTTTCTTATTTTGTGATTACCGGCATCTGTTACATATAGATTATTATCTATATCTATGGCAATACCTTCGGGAGCAAGAAACTGGGCTGCACTACCTTGTCCATCTGCGAATCCTGAAGTACTTCCTGCCAGTGTGCTTACCACTCCTTCTGGTGTTATTTTTCTAATTTTATGATTATAGGTATCCGCAACGTATAGATTATTATCTGTATCTATTGTAATCCTGTTAGGTCTATTAAACTGCGCCATGGTGCCGGTGCCGTCTACAAATCCTTGAGTACTACCAGCTATAGTACTTACATGTACCTCGGTAATAATATAGGTGAATTCTGGGCCGGTAAGTGTTGTACCACTTACAGATAGAGTTACCAGACCTGTAAATGCTCTGGTGGGCACAATTGCCTTAATTTGGGTATTGCTTACCGATTGTACAGTACCTTCTTTGTCATTAAAAAATACGTGCACCTTACTGATATCTTCACCAAAATTATTACCGTTTATGGTTACAATAGTAGTTTTTGGCCCACTGGTAGGGCTTATATTACTTAGAGTTGCTACTGGTGGTACTACTGGTGGTGTGTTGCCATTATCATCACTACTACAACTTGCTAGCACTAATACCAGCAATATCACTATACTATTTTTTATTGTTTTCATGTGTTCTTACTTTATTGTTTTTAAAAATTTTAATCTATGTTAGTATAGGTTAGCGTTGTATTAGGTATATAGATTACTATCAATTTTATTTTTAGGCGTACCCTTTGTTGTTTATTGATAATGTCGTTTAGTTAAGTTTTTAATTGCTGGTCAGAGCTTTTCGATAAATTCAGGGCAGGCCTGTCGAAGACATTTGAAAACACAAATTTGGGATCACTTCGACAGGTTTGGTTTGACATATTGATTTAATTTTAGTTAATTTGATATAAGATGCTTTTTGTGATTAGTTTTCCGTTTGCTTTGCGTGTTTCTTCTTTTATCATACCCACACCTTCTGCGATCCATTGTTTAGTATGTTGTGTCGTGGTCATTCCCATGGTTAACTCATTGGTGTACCTAATTACATAGCAATCAAAAGTTCCTGCAGGGGTAGTAACTTGCTCTTTTGCAATTACTTTTCTGTTTAGCATATTGGTAGTCATATTTATGTTCATGATTCCTGTATTTACAGACATGTGTACAGATGCATTAGGTAATTCCTGACCAATAGTTAAACTATTGGGGAAAGAGATGTCATCTCCCGTAATACTATACTGCATGTCATTATATTGATCAAGTATGCCGGGGGCAATAAAAGATTCGGGGGCTAAACGGGTCGTTTTTCCAGCACAATGGGCTTTAAATGATGAGGTAACAATCGATTTATTGTTTTTTCCATCTTTTAAATGCATGGCAATAGTGATAACACTACGATTAGCTGTGTTTTCTACATCGGTTACCTTAAATTCACTTATGGTAGAGAGACGCTCCTTTTTATCATATTGATGAATGGTTAGTTTTTTGCCTTTCTCGCTAACATAAAATTTACTACAATTGTTGCTCTGGGCAGAAACCGATGTGAGTACCAGTACTGCAATTAAAAAAGCGATATGTTTTATCTGTTTGTATTTCATTTTTTTGATATGTGTCATGATGGTTTTATGGATTAAACCGAATTCTAATAGATTCTCCATTTTGCTCCACCAGTTCATAGGTTCGATCTATTGCATCTTGTATATAATCTGCATAATTGAAATCATTAGGTAAATTGATCAAATTCACATAATTCTCTTCGAAACGAGAAGTGTCTTCAAAATAATTGGTATAATCAGAGAGACTTTCTGGTAGCTGTGGAAGTGTTACTTTATTTGTACCATTATTTGGGATTGTAATGTCCCAAAAAAGGTTTTTGGCAGCGGGATTTATAATTTGAGTTTCGATATTGGTACATAAATAAATGCCAGATGGTTGTACTTGCAGACTGTTTGATGTAGAGGTGTATGAAAAATCCCAGTTTGGTTTTGTAACGGATACTGTTTCAGGTAAAACATTAGTTTTAATTACTTTACTATGTCTTATTCCATCAGGGTGTGATGCTTCATATCTTGTTAAGTAATACTCAAAACTTTCTGTAACTTCCAGGTATTGAGAAAGGTCACCTTCAAGATTAACAGATCTGTTGGTATCATAAATAGCATAAAGATCGGTGTAACTTCTATCTGAAGTATCATTTATCGTTATAGAGCTTGTTGGCACTATAGCGAAATCTGCAAAACTCAAAGTTCTATTTTCAGTTTCTTTATAATTATCGATCCATGTATATCCATAAACCATTGGATCTACATCATTTGGCTTATACCTTATTTTTAGAAAAATTTTATCAGTAGAACTTTCTTTATTATATGCATAGGTTTTGGTAGGAGCACTGGTTAGGGGATCGACTCCATCGGTAACAGTTCTGCTTTTTAGTCCATAAACAAAAAGTCTGATACGTGTAGCTCCGGTTAAGTTTAGCGTAAATTTTATGCTACCATTTCTGGTAGGCTGATAATTGGGAGCAATTGCACTACTACCTACAGGTACGTCTTTGATAGTGATTAGACCTTTATAACTATCGGTTTCTAAAAGGGTAGTAAGCATAAAACTATTTGAGGTATACCCTTTTGCGGTTAGCGTATAAATCCCTGGTATTTTGTTGGTTTCTACGCTGGTTAAGATTTCGCCTTCAGCATTGTTGGCTATGATCATATTAGGTAAACTGTTTACACTAAGGTTAGAGTAATCAAATGTTGCTAATATGATTTCTTGATTAGGATCTATTCCAGGATTGTTGTCGTCGTTTGAACAAGACAAGAATATGGCAATCGATAGCGATAATAAAAATGTATATAAAATATATTTTGATGTTTTCATTTTTTTAAGATTTAGATTTTAATAAATTCTACTCTTCAGCTTCATTTTTTTGATCAAGAAGTTTTTAATCTTCTTTAATACTGCTTATTTCACTACTTCTACGTGTACCACCTGCACCATCACTACGATTACTTCCAAAAATCCATATCTCATCATTAAATAATAATGCGGTGTGACCGTTGATACCATCTGTTCCTGGTCTGGGGCCTTCATATCTGGTCCAGGTAATCATATCTGAAGAATACCATATTTCATTATTAAAAGGCGTGATGTTATCTTTACCACCTATCACCCATGCTTTATTGTTGTAAACTGTTGCAGAATGTGCATTTCTTTCAGAAAACAGCGTAGTGGGGCTAACTTCGGCCCACGAATGCCCATCGGTGCTGGTCCATATTTCGTTTACTTTGTTACTGTCTATATCTTCTCCCCCCATCAGATACATCACATCATTAAAAACGACACCTTTTTGCCCTCCTCTTCCGGGGAATGCATTATTGGTTTCCTGTATCCAATCTATACCATTTGTTGTAGACCATACCTCGGTTTGGTTAGTTGTACGATTTCCTTTTGTGACATACATTTTGCTGTTATATATGATAGTTTCGTGAGCTGGTAAATCTCCAAAAGGAGGTGATAATTCACTCCAGGAAACCCCATCGGCAGAATGCCATATATTGGTATATGGAACATCTGCAATGTCTTTACCACCGATAAGCCAAAGCTGATCATTAAACGTGGTTAATGTAGCTCCCGATCGAAAAGATGTAAAACTAGTTGGTGTACTACTAGAAAGAGGAACAGTGGTCCAATTAACACCATTACTACTGGACCAAAGGAAATGAGATCCAGAACTACCGTATGTATTATAACCTCCGGCTGCATAAATTTTTCCATCAAAAATGCCCATTGCAACTCCTGCAAATTCACCCATTTGATCTTCTTCAGTTTGTACTGTAAACCTTAAAGAAAGTTCTCCTCCTCGTATAGGAGTAGTATTATCATCTTCTGAGTTACATGAAAAATGGGTGATTATTAGGGTGACTAATAGTAGTATATTACATCTTTTTGTTTCCATTTTTTTCAAATTTTACTTCTTTAATTGCTTTATTGTTATGTATTATTATTAATGTATATTTCCCAACTTCTAAATGATTTATATTTAAGTAAATAGTGTTCGTAGGAAAGTAGTTGAGGTCTACTTTATAAATCTTTCTTTTTTTACTCATGCCTGCATGATTAATCAATGAATCAGGTTTTAATACCATTTCTATCTTAAAACTTGTTTTTTTTGCTTATGCTAAACTAAGGGCTAAGGCTATGCTTAATGTCTAGTTGAGCTGAATACAAGTTTTTCTTTTTTACTTAAATAAAAAACAGCTGTATTGTATTTGAGTAATTTTAAAGCAAAAATGATAGTACTAGATTCTGGGGTAAAACTAGGAGATATGAAAATAGAGGGGTGCAATGTATGTAACAAAGGCTATGAATTATGTAACATTAGATAAATAGGGGGATTACCCTCAATGTTGTTTAGTTAAGAAATTAGGTGTATTGAAAACAGATCAAGGATGAATCTATTTAACTATTGTATTAGACTTATTTGATTGCAAAATCATTGGTTGGTCTATTCAGTGAACGAATGGATACTAGTGCCACTATTATACCTGCTTGGAGTATGGCTTGTAACTACAGAAATATTATCTTACCTCTTATTTTTCATTTTGACAGAGGGGTACAATATGCTTCTGATAGGTTTAGAAAAAAAATTGAGGCATATAAGTATGTAAAACAAAGTATGAGTAGAAAAGGTAATTGTTGGGATAATACAGTAGCAGAATCTTTCTTTAAATCATTAAAAGCAGAGGTTATTTATCCATATCGATTTACAACAAGAAATCAAGCTAAATTAGCCGTATTCCAATATATTGAAGCTTGGTATAATCAAAATAGAAGACATTCAGCATTAGGGGAATTAACTATTAAAGAATTTGAAAAATGTAAACATTTAAAACAAGTCGCTTAAAGGTTGTTTAAATTTGTCGTAAAAATGGTAAGAATTTCAGGCATTTTACGCACTAGTTTTTCGGATAGCTATTTTTTTGAACGTATTGTTTAAACTACTATTTTTTAGCTGTATAGCCTTTTTATTTTCTTTTCGTATTCAGTTATTTTTGAATCAAGACGTTTATTCAAAAAAGCATTTTTATTATTAAGAGTACTAGAAATCAATTTAGCCTCTTCACAATATTTCACAATTTTATCATTGCTCCAATGACTAGGTGGAGTTTGTAAATTTGTTATTCTGTCTGCTATTTTAACAAGTCCAACTTCTTTTTGAAGTTTATTTATTCGATTTAAACTATCGGTCATCCTTTTTTGTTTTGATTGTAGTTTTTCATCTTTTGTAAGTGCTTTTACAGCTTTAGCTATAGGCTCTCCAAATTTATCTTTGATCTCTTCAAAATCTGCACTTGTATCTTCAATTGTATCGTGTAATATTGCTATTTGAATTGCAAAATCAATGTCAAAATTGTTATTATAAGCCATTAGGACTTCCATAGCTACATTTGAAATATGTAACAGATAATTAGAATTTGTGCCAGGCACTTTTTGCTCACTGTGTTTTTCTCCAGCAAATTTCATTGCTTCTTGATATAATTCCTGTGTCATTTATTTTTTTGCAATTAGATATAGCGACTTTATATAATCACAATTATTGAGCTAAATACACCTAAATTTCGATTATATACTGTATCTGCTACACTAGTTACCAAAAAAGTATGATTGTTTTAACAGAAGATATTTTTTTAGTTTTTATCTTGTTGTATACAAGGCAAAAAGATATATCAAGAAAAACTATTCAATCATTTTCAGTTAAGTGAGCGAATACCTAAAGAAAAATTTTCTGGTCATCTGAAAACAGGACTACTATATTCTTAAATATGCGCCTAGCCAAATGGATACGTAACAAATATGAGAAATTCAGGCATAAACATAGATTCTTTGCTTACAAATGATTATTAGAAAACTGTAAAGCATTATTCAAACCTACTTGTGCATTAGCGCCATAAAACGTAAAATGAAAATGAAGTCGTAAATCAAAAAGATTAGGTTTGGTTTAAAACTCTATACTTTAGGCTGAATGCTTAGCCCGTATTAATTATGAGTCAATGTTTGGGGACGGTAGTTATTTTTTTTCGTCCAACAAATCTTATTACAGAGCCTTTTCCGTTGTGGTAAAGTCCTTCATTTAATTCAATTTCTTTTTCTACTAACTCCAGAACTTCATAATTTTCAAAGTCAGATTTTAGTTCATCAGTTGAAAATAATGAGTCTAAGTCTGGTGGTCCTCCAACTTTAGGGTTTTTGTTTTGATATTCAAGATGATTTTTGCTAAATGCTTCAAATATTACAATTCCCCCTTTTTTTAATTTCTTATCGAGTAATTTATGGTATTTCGACTTAATATTTGGTGGAAAGTGTGCATAAATAAGAGCTATAGCATCAAATTGCTCATTTTCATAATTCAATTCAGGCAATAGTCCAACTTGATAGTGAATAGAGACATTATTTTCTTTGGCAAGTTTCAAAGCCTTATTTTTTCCTTCGATACTTATGTCAAATGCAGAGACATTCAAACCAAGTTTTGCAGAATAAACAGCATTTCTTCCTTCACCTTCCGCTCCAAAAAGAACTCTTCCAGTTTTGAGTTTCAGGATTTGTTTTTTAAGAAATTCATTCGGTTTAGTTCCATATGCAAAATCGTTTTCACGATACCTGTCATTCCATTTTTTTAACCAAGAATCTATCATTTTAATATTTGTTCGATTTAATTACTGCTAATATTTAATATATGTGTCGAAACAGAGCAAAATGTTACCCCTACTTTGTCATCTAAGAGCGTTTCCCTATCGGGTCGGGCTTTTCGTTACAATTCCTCGCACCTCCTATCGTCGGGCTGTGGGATTTTTACTACAATCCCTAACACATTTTTACCAATACCATCTGTAAGATGGCAAAGTAGGATTACTTTGCTTTTCGGTTTTTACAAACATTGAATCTTACCAAAAATACAATAACTATTCGATTAAACTTCTATCTGCTGTGATCACATATATCATATGTACCTCCAAGCATGGGCATCTTTTATTAGACATGAGGTAAATAATTAATCTAAAGGGCGCAAACTTTCTGTGAGTAGGGGTAACTGATTTGAAGTTTGATTGGATTAATCTCATATCTGGAAAATAAATTGTGTTTCATTAAATATAGTAACCAAACGTTTGGTAAAAAACTTTTTATTTGTATATTTACAGTATGAGACCACAAAAAGTTACAGATCAGAATTTACTAGAGGGACTAATGTCAGTCATACGCTCTAAGGGGTATGATGGTTCGAGTCTAAATGATCTGGCAAATTCTACGGGTTTGAAAAAAGCAAGTTTATATCATAGATTTCCTAAAGGCAAGAAGGAAATCACTTCTGCTGTATTAATGTATGTTGAACAATGGGTTGAATTAAATATAGTTGGAGAACTTACTGATAGAACCCAAAAACCTAACGAAAGACTTAAAAGTGTAATCGAAAGTATAGATGATTTATATGAAGGAGGAGAAAAAATATGCATTCTGAGGGCATTAACAATGGAGAATAATATGGAGTTGTTTGGTAAGCAACTTAAAAATATAATGACAAGTTGGATTGCTGGTTTTACCAATTTGGGTATTTCATTTGGTTTATCTGAAAAAGAATCTAAGAATAAAGCAGAACAAACGCTAATATTGGTACAAGGAAGCTTGATTGTATCTAAAGCAATGTCAACGTTAGAACCTTTTCAAAAAACATTAGTTTTAATTAATGAGATATACAAAATCAAATAAAAAAATTTACAAATAGTAATTACCGAACGTTTAGTAATATTTATCAATTAAATAATAATTAAAACAAAAAATTATGAGTAAAACGGCAATTGTGGTTCTATCGGATCCAAAAACAGGTTCTGAAGAAGCTTTAGGGCGAGTATTCAATGCATTAAGTGTAGCATATGATTGTAAGATAAATGACGAAGAAGTTGTAATTCTTTTTCAGGGTACAGGTTCAAGATGGCCAGAAACTCTTCAAAAAGAAGACCATCCAGTTCACGAACTTTACCAAGCTGTAAAAGGTAAAATAAAAGGAGTTTCTTCTGGTTGTGCAGGTGTATTCGGAGCAGATTCATCTGGTTTTGATTTAGTTTCAGAAAATCAAGTGCCTGGCACAAGTGGACTTCCAAGTTTTGTGAAATTGCAAAAAGATGGATTTAAAATTATCACCTTTTAAGTAATTCACTCATACACTACAAAATCAAAATGATTTTGTAGTGTATTTTTTTAATAAAAAACTTATGACGGAAATTTTTCACCAAGGAGAACTTGATATTCAACAAAAAACAGGAGAAGCTTTAATTGCTAATTCAGTTAGCAGAATGATAACTGAAATTATTCCTGCACGAGTAGATAAGTTTATAGAGGAACAAACAATGGCAATAGTAAGCAGTATCGATCTTTCTGATAATATTTGGATTTCTGTCTTATTTGGAAATATTGGTTTTACCTCTGTTCTTAATCCAAATACAATTTTATTTAATAGGGCAAATATCTGTAGTACAAAATCAGATATTTTTTATAATAATATTGAAAAAAGAAAAGAGTTTGGCTCTTTGTTTATTGAATTATCAACTCGCAGAAGATTCAGGATAAATGGTGTAGCAGAAATCAATAAAGCTACAATAAAAATTTTGATACAAGAAGCTTATGCTAATTGCCCTAAATATATTCAGCAAAGGGTGTTAAATATTCCTATCCATTTTCAGCCTGTAAACACTATTTTAGAAAAAGGGATAACAATAAATCAATCAACTAAAGATTGGATTATGCAGGCAGACACATTTTTTATTGGCAGTAAAAGTAATAATAACAAATTAGATGCTTCACATAGAGGTGGAAATAAAGGTTTTATTCAAATTGTAGAAAACGTCTTAAAAATACCAGATTACAAGGGAAACAGTATGTATAATACATTAGGAAATATACATCAAAATTCAAAAACAGGTATTTTGTTTATTGATTTCAAAAAAGGAGATATACTTCAATTAACAGGTACTTCAAGCATTTTATTTGACCAAAAATCGGAAGAAGATTTATTAAGAACCGGAGGAACTGGAAGGTATTTATTGTTTACAACAGAACAATGGATTAGAACAGAAAAGCATCATCAAGTAGATTGGAAATTTTTAAGCAACTCACCATTTAATCCATCTGATGGGGAATCATAAGAAATTATAAAACTGCTTGCAACAGCGGTTTTATAATTTCTTATATTTTGGTTATGGGATTAATATCTTACCCTATTTTGGCAGGTAGCATCTGCGATTTACATTCAAGAAAGATTAAATGAACATTTTTTACATAGATTAATAACCTATTAGATTATACTTTATCTTTTAACTTAGGTTGTTTGTGTTTACACAATATAATTAATTAACAAGAACAACCTCTTCAATTAAACGACTATACCAAATGTTTTTGATATTCATTGAAAAGAAATAAAAGAATAAGAGTGTTATTTAGTGTCTTTGGTAGCATACTCAGAAGGAGTACATTGATACATTTCTTTAAAACATTTAGTGAAATAAGAATGATCATTGAAACCTACAGCATACCCAACTTGAGATACATTAGTGTCAGAATTTTTGAGTAACTGTGTAGATAATTTAAGACGTTGAGATCTAATAAATTCTGAGGATGTTAAGCCAGTTAATGCTTTTAATTTTCTGTGTAGTTGCATTCGACTCATACCTAAGGTTTTACTAAATTTTTCAACAGTAAAAGAAGGTTCTATTAGTTGCTGATCCATCACTTTTTGTATTCTCGTTAAGAAATTTTTGTCTATAGGAGTTATAGCAATATCTTTGGGAATCAAATACACTTCCTGACTATATCGCAGTTGCATTTTTTTTCTAATGGTTAAAAGATTATTAACCTTAGCGGTCAGTATTTTTTGATTATATGGTTTAGTCATGTAGTCATCAGCACCAGTTTTCAATCCTGACAATTCATTTTCTTCACCAGCTTTTGCTGTTAATAAAATAATGGGAATATGACTGGTACGTTCATCGACTTTTAATTCGTTGGTAAGCACAATTCCATCTTTTTTGGGCATCATAATATCTGAAATAATAATATCAGGAATGTGTTTTATTGCTATTTGATATCCTTCTTCTCCATTTTGTGCACTAATGACCTGATATTGATCCTTAAAACTATCTTGAAGCAAACTATTTAAATCTTTGTTGTCTTCAATAATTAATAAAATAGGAAGCTCTTCCTTTTTGTTATGAAATTTAGGTTCATTTATAGAGATATCAGCAGTTTCTTTAATACTAAGAAAAGAGGCAGTAACATCTGAATCTTCCTTTCTGATCGTTGCGTTTTTGATTACCTTATCTAAAGAAATTGTAAGATTAAAACTTGTCCATTCTTCTGGTTTACTATCTACTGTAATAGTTCCCTCATGTAATTTTACAAGCTCATTTACCAGAGCCAATCCAATACCTGCACCAGATTGAGAGTTGTGGGTTTGATAAAAACGTTTAAAAACCAATTGCTGTTGTTCTTTGGTTAACCCTTCTCCTGTATTTTTTAAATCTACAAATAGTTTGTTTTTTTTAATATAGGCATTGCAGATAACGGTGCCATCATCTGGGGTGTATTTTATAGCATTCGATATTAAATTAGTTACAATTTTATATAGCGCATCCCGATCCAACCAACCTTCTTTATTATGATTGTTGAGGTAGGTTAAGAAATTAATGTTTTTTAGACCTGCGATATACTCAAAATCTTTAAGGATTGCATTAATTAGTTGTATTGGTTTTACCTTTTGCAGGGATAAGGTCATACTACCTGCTTCAATTTTAGAAATGTCTAATAATTGATCAACCAATTCAGACATTCGATTACTATTGTTTAACACTAATCCAAAATCGGTACGATCTTTTTGACTAAGATCTTTATTTATTAATTTATTTTGTATAGTTCCTGATATTAAGGTAAGTGGAGTTCTAAGTTCATGTGATATATTAGAAAAAAAATGAGACTTTGCTTTATCTAGCTGTATAAGTTCTTTTTTTAGTTCTCGTTCATTTTCAAGCTCGAATAAACTTTTGATTCTGTTTTTAGCAGTTATTTTATTATTATAAGATACAATTCCAGAAAAAATTAAAATTTCGATTAATACCGTATTTAAAAAATACAAACCATTGGCAGTAATTATACTGGTAATGTTTCCAATGATAAGTAAAAAACTACTGATAAGTACAATTTTAGAGATAAAATCTTTTCTTATGTAGAATAAGTATATAAAAACAATTAGTGTTATACTGCCAAAAAGTACTCTGAATATGAAGAAAACCTGGATACGGTAATTAAGATAAGGGTTTGTTATAGATATAATTAAGTTAATCGCGGCAAAAAGAATAATGATCAACAAAAAGTAGTTAGAAAAGATATATAATTTCTTATGCTCTGTCTTGAATTTTAATATTCCGTAAACAAAATAAAAATAAAAAAAGGATGCCCCAATAATACTGAGATGATTTACATAGTGATAAAGCATTGGATGAAGATTATTGAGCATAGAAAAGGTAAATGGGGTTTTTGGAGCATAAATTCCAGTTACAAAAAGTAAATAAAGGCTATAGTTTAAAAAGTTTTTATCTTTGGAGATAATATAGCTAATAAGAAAAAATAAACAGGAAATAAATGTTATACTTGAGAAAAAACTGAGATATTTGGTTGATGAAATTTCTCTAATCATATCACCAATAATACTTTTATGATCAACAAGTATAACTCCAAAAGACTCTTTTATACTCATTTTTCCAGCTTCTGAGATAGGTTTTTTATTAAAATAAAAAGGTTTAGAAAAGTCAATAGAATTAGCAGATAAACTTAAAGATGATGCTTGTTCAATATCATAAGTGATTTTACCTTTTTTAATGAATGTTCCAGTTTTATATTTTTTGTATCCTTTCTTAAGAGGAATATAAAAATCAGATTCATCACTAATGAAGGTTAAAAAATATAATATTTGGGCATCTGTTTTTTGATTGATACGGAAGCAATACCAATAGAAAGCATCTGGTTTTGAATTTTTTAGATCGTTATAATGTATAGGTTTAAACGGTTGATTTGTAATTTGACCGAAATCAAGTTTTTTTGAATGATCTTTATAGAGTAGAACTTTTTCAATTGGAATATAAATACTATCCTTTGTAGTTATTTCTATGGGTAGAACAGAAATTTGTTGAGCACTAGAATTTATTTTAAAGATTAGAAAAATCAGAAAAAAACAATTTTTCATTAGCATAAGTTTTACTTTTTAAATATAGCAATAATAAGTAAATCAGGTTTCTAGAGATATGATTTATGTAACAAAATAATGTTACATATATGCAAATCGATGTTCTAGATTGTAATCCAGAGAACCAAAATACTTTGGATTCTGAAAAATAATCATATTTTTATACTCGCAAATGAATTTTTCATTAGCAACAGATAATTTTTAGGGTTTTATCTCGTGATTTCCTATAACTCCCTTTTTGAGGGTCAGAATCTAAATGATTTTATAACCTTTTTTTCAGCACTACTCTAAAATGAATAAAAACGTAAAGCTTATTGAATGCCCTAGAGATGCTATGCAAGGTATAAAAGAATTTATTCCTACAGAAAAGAAGGTTCAATACATTCAGTCGTTGTTACGGTGTGGTTTTGATACTATAGATTTCGGAAGTTTTGTCTCGCCAAAAGCAATACCACAAATGGTAGATACTGCAGAGGTTTTGTCGCAATTGGATCTTTCTGATACCAGGAGCAAATTGTTAGCTATTATCGCCAATGTTCGTGGTGCTAATGATGCAGTACAGCATGAAGCTATCGATTATCTGGGATATCCTTTCTCGATTTCAGAAAATTTTCAGATGAGAAATACACATAAGACTATTGCAGAATCTGTAACTACATTACAAGAAATATTACATATCGCTGATAAAGCAAATAAAAAAGTGGTAGCTTATCTTTCTATGGGTTTTGGCAATCCTTATGGGGATCCTTGGAATGTAGAAATAGTAGGGGAGTGGACAGAGAAGTTAAGTAAGATGGGAGTGAAGATTCTTTCATTATCAGATACTGTTGGTACTTCTACACCAGAAATCATTGATTATTTGTTTTCGAATTTAATTCTAACCTATCCAGAGATTGAATTTGGAGCGCATTTGCATACTACACCAACAAGCTGGTTTGAAAAAATTGACGCGGCATATAAAGCTGGATGCAGACGGTTTGATGGAGCAATTCAAGGATTTGGAGGATGCCCTATGGCAAAAGATGAACTAACAGGTAATATGCCTACAGAACGTATGATTTCATATTTTACTACTGTAAATGCAGAAACAAATATCAAAACGCTAAGTTTTGAATCTTCACATAACGAGGCCACAAAAATTTTTTCTATCTACCATTAAATGAATGTAACATGCTTAAAATAAATATGTTATTTTTATTTCTTTATCAAAGCATAAAATTAATTTAGATTTGGTATAAATAAAATTTGTCAAGTTCGTTTTGATGAATATATTTGCGAACGATACAAGTAAGCTATTTAAATTAAGTCTAAATAAAAAATGAAAAATAAATTAACACTATTATTATTAACTATTACTTTTATAAGTTTTGCTCAAACTAAGCAGGATTCTATACAATTGGATCCTCAAAAACAAATTAATGCTGCACAGCGTATCCTATCTGGTAATTATGGTAAGGCTGTAACTGTTGGAGTATACGGAGAAATGCTATATAATCAGCCTGAAGGAGACAATGGAGAGTTAGATGTACAACGATTAGTGTTACTTTTTGGATATAGATTTAGTGACCAGATACAATTTGTAACAGAAGTTGAACTTGAACATGTGGAAGAAGTTTTTGTTGAACAAGCTTTTGTTAATTATAATGTAGCTGATAATGTAAACCTTCGTGGAGGTTTGATGTTGGTGCCTATGGGACTTATCAATGAGTTTCATGAGCCTACTACATTTAATGGTACAGAACGTCCTGCTGTTGATAATGTTATTGTTCCTACAACATGGAGAGAACTTGGTATTGGAGTTAATGGTAGATTTAATAACCTTTCTCTAGGGTATCAGGCTTATATTTTTAATGGTTTCAAATCTACAGAGTCTGACGGCGAAGGAGGAGTAAATGGGTTTTTAAAAGGATCAAATGGGTTACGTAGTGGTCGCCAGAAGGCAATCCAATCTACAATCGATAGCCCTACTTTTTCAGTAAAATTAGACTACTATGGATTGCCTGGATTACGATTAGGTCTATCTGGATATTTTGGTCAAACACAAGCCGAAGATGATGTAGAGGATCAGAATGGAGCTAATGTTGGTATTTCTATGCTTGGTTTTGATGCTAGATATGCATATCAAAGGTTTACCGCCAGAGGACAATTTATTTATACATCACTATCTGGTACAGATGACTATAATTCATTAACAGATAGAGATTTGGGTAGTGCTTTAATGGGATGGTATGTCGAAGGAGCATTTAACCTATTGCCTATGATAAATAAACAAAAACTATTTGCTTTTGCACGTTATGAACAATATGATACTCATGCAAGTACAGCGGGTAGTCTAGAACGAAACGATGCATATAATCGTACTGATATTACTACTGGATTAAGTTATCATATCACTCCTGGTGTGGTACTAAAAGGAGATTATCAATTTAGAGATAATGCCTTATCTAGTAATGATGTTAAGAACCGACTAAACTTCGGTATTGGAGTTTGGTTCTAAATATTTAATGATTGAAAAGTGTTTTTTCGCCTCATAGGTTTTGCCATGACCTATGAGGTTTTAACGCTTTATAAATTTGGTCTGTTTTTTGTTTTATTGATAATGAGTTTTAAATACTTTTGCAAGATGAAAATTAGAATGTCTATTATTCTTTTATTAGTAGTGACGTTTATACTAACTTCATTTACCAATCACTCTAAGAAAATAGAGAAAAAAGTAAATAAAGAAATCACTACTTATTTTGGTACAGAAGAATTTTCTACCGAAGTTATAAAAATTTCTGATGTAGATAATAGAGCTGTAAAATCAGAGTTTGGAAAAGACAATCTGTTAAAGATAGTAAACGCAGATGGTTTATTGGGCTATGCATATATTGGTAATGCTCCAAGTAAGACTGCTACTTTTGATTATCTAGTAATTTTTGATAAAAATTTTTCTATTCTAAGATCTAAAGTGTTAATTTATAGAGAAGAATACGGTGGAGAGATAGGAAGCAAGCGTTGGTTAAAACAATTTGTAGGAAAATCAATGAATGATCAAATTAATTTCCCTGGAGATATTGATGGAATCTCTGGAGCTACAATTTCTGTAAGATCGATGACCAAAGCTTTAGATATTTTATTAAAAAGTATAAACGCATTACACTTAAACGAAGTAATTTGATGCAGTTTCATGGTTTAATACATACTTTCCCCAAAGAAATAAAATTATTTATAGGAGTTTTTATTATTGTTTTAAGTGTAGGGTATTTTACGGGATTATTATTTGTTAATGAAACTTCATCTACATACCCTAATGGGATTGAAGAGAATTATTTAGGTAATGAAGATGATGAGAATGCAGAAATAATGAAGTTTAAAAAAGGGGAAAGAGAAATGCTTACTATTATCCATACCCATATTTTATCAATGTCATTTATCTTCTTCTTATTGGGAGGAATACTAGCAGTAACTTCAATACATAAAAAGCTAAAGCTTTTTTTGATGATAGAACCCTTTTTGTCAATTATTTTAACTTTTGGAGGTATTTACTTTTTATGGATAGGGGTAAGTTGGATGAAATATGTAGTAATATGCTCTGGGATATTAATGACAATTACTTTTAGTATAGGGACTGCCTTAGTATTTTGGCAACTATTTCAAAAAAAATAAAAACACTTCACTAAACTAGAAACGAAAAATTTAATCTTAATCAGAATTAGTTTTTGTTCAAGGAAAAATACAGATTCAATTCTGTGTTAAAAAAAGAGCGATCAGAATGAATGAGTTTTTTGAGTATGACAGTATGATTTCTAAGTATTACAAAAAAGCATCTACTCATGCATTGCCGTTAATGTCTTGGGAGTTTTATGGAGAATATCGTACAGTATTAGAAAGTTTTAAAAAAGACTTTAATATCTTAAAGAAGATTACCAAAAACTGGAATTTTAAAAGAAATTATTATCAAGAATTTATCCATGAACAATCTGTTATTGTTATTACAAAACCCAACCTTAAAATTGTATTTGTTTCGCAAAATATTCAAAAACTAAGTGGATATTTACCTAATGAAGTTATAGGCAACTCTCCAAAGATATTTCACGGGGAAGATACTTGTGCTATAACATTATTAAAAATGAAAAATGCAGTAGACAACAAAATTCCTTTTGAAGTGTCGATTATAAACTATAAAAAAGATAAAACACCATATGTTTGTCTGATAAAAGGATTCCCAGTTTTAAATAAGCAAGGTAAGTTGGTAAATTATATTGTTTTTAAGAGAATTACCTAAAAGAATCTTTTATTGGCTTTGGTTTCAGTTTGGATCTGAAGCTTTATAATTTCATTACAATGCAGGGTGATTTTTAACAAAACCCATATTTATTGTTCCACGGGTCTTCCATTTTAGATAAACTCGTCACTTTTTTGCGCTCATTCGTCACAAATGCGTTAATAAAATTTTATATATACCTTTTTTCTTTTTTGTTTGCTTCAACAAAGAAATAATGAAGATTAAAGGCATTTCTTCGTAAAAATGACACTAAAGGGAAAACAATAGGGGCACATTCTTTTTTTAAACTTTCCATCATCAAAATTCTTATAATTTTTAATAGCATTAAAGCATTATTTAGGATGGATTATTGTGTTAATAATTTGGATGATAAATTATTGGTGGACTTAAAATTGTGTAAAATAGATTCTTAAAGAATCATTTATAGTCTAACAAGAATGAAACTAAAATAAAAACAGATTTCCATTATCTGAGAAGATATTAAAAATGATGTTTAATTGATAAGTTGGTATTAAAAAAGTTATGATAAAAATATGTAAATCAATAAGCAAAAATAAGTGGTTTCAAAACTCTATTACAATTGCTATTTTAGTTGCAGGTGTTCTGGTAGGTATTGCTACTTACTCTGAGTTTTCTGAAAAGCACAAAGCCATATTAGAGGTGTTAAATCAAATAATTTTAGGTGTTTTCATTATAGAGATTGTAGTGAAGATCATTGCAGAAGGCAAAAAACCTTGGCTCTATTTTACAGATGGATGGAATATTTTTGATTTTATAATTGTAGCAGCTGCATTTCTTCCTTTTGGAGGAAGCTCAATAGCAATATTACGTTTACTCCGTTTATTAAGGGTTTTAAAGCTTATAAAAGCATTACCAAAACTTCAAATGTTAGTAGGAGCGCTATTAAAGAGTATACCTTCTATGGGGTATGTTTCTATCTTATTAATGTTGCTTTTTTATATTTATGCAGTAGCTGGTGTGTTCTTCTTTTCAGAAAATGATCCAATACATTTTCAAGATTTACAAAGATCAATGCTATCCTTATTTAGGATAGTAACATTAGAAGATTGGACAGATATTATGTACATAAATATGTTTGGGTGTGAGAACTATGGGTATGATGGAAATATGAATCTTTGCATAAATTCGCAAAGTTCTTTAGCACTCTCGGTTACTTACTTTGTGTCATTTGTTCTTATCGGCACTATGATTTTTTTAAACTTATTTATTGGGGTTATTATGAATGGTATGGACGAAGCAAAAAATGAGATGTTACTTGAAAGTCAAGTGAAATCTAGAGAAAAAGACACAAGTATTGAAGATGTAGAAAGTAAAATATCCGAACTACAGAAATTGTTGGAGTTGTATAAAATTCAACAAAAAAGATAATTAAACTATATGATTATTCCGATGTTTCTCCTAAAACCTTGTAGTACTTGATTTTTTTATCCTGTAATAAAATTTTTATGAAAATCAAAGCCTAGTGCGTCTAGTAATTACAAGAGGTTTTGGCTAATGAAAAATTATTGGAACTTAACGTACAGGCATATTAAACTAAATCGTATTCAATAATTAATTTAAACTAATAAACATGGGGTTTTTTAACAAAGTGAAAAATAAACTAGGTATTGGTGGTGTAAAAGTTACACTAGAAGTACCAGGGCAAGTATCTAAAGAAAGTAAACAAATAGAAGGAAAAGTTATTTTAACCACCAAAAGCGAACAAGAAATTGTTGAAGTTGAAATCAAATTGATAGAAGAATTTACAACAGGACGAGGAGATGATAAAAGAACAAAAGATTATACTTTAGGATCTGTTAAGTTTTCTGATACATATGGGATTAAGCCTGAAGAAGTAAAAGAAATCCCTTTTATGTTGCCTTTTGAATTATTAAAATCTAACGCAGATTCACTGGCAGAAAAAGGAGGAGCCTTAGGAGCAATCGGAAAAATGGGGAAATTTGCATCCAACGAAAAATCAAAATACAAAGTAGAGGCTAATGTAGATGTAAAAGCAGCCGCTCTTGATCCATCTGATGAAAAGAATATTAGATTAGTATAGTTTGTATTTTGATAAAAGAAATAAAGATCAATACTTATTTTTATTTCGCAAGTATATGTAATTAAAAAGATAACCCTACCTATTTATATAGCTAGGATTATTTTTTTGAAGATCAATCACCAAAAACCTACATAAGGAGAGTAATATAATTGTTTTTTGTTATAATAGAATTACGTATTTTAGTTTGATATTATCGAACAATACTAAAATAAACATGATAAAAGAAATAGAACAGCTATTAAATGATCAGATAAAATATGAAGCAAAAGCCTCTGCACAATACCTTTCAATGGCTAGTTGGGCAGATACCAGAGGATATAATGGTATAGCAGATTTTTTTTATATGCAATCAGAAGAAGAACGAGTGCATATGACTAAATTGGTCAAATTTATTAATGAACGAAGCGGAAATGCTGTTATCCCAGCAACAGAGAAACCTAGAGATGATTTTAAATCACTGATGGAGCTTTTTGAAACATTCCTGAAAAGTGAAGAGTTTGTTACAGAAAAAATTAATAATGTTATATATGAGTGTCTAAAGCATAAAGATTATAATGTACATAATTTTATGCAATGGTATGTAGCAGAGCAGCTAGAAGAAGAGGCAACAGCACGAACATTATTAGATAAACTTAAAATTATTGGCGACGATAAGTCTGGTCATTATTTATTTGATAGAGATATCAATACTTTTCAAGCAGCAGAAGAGCCTAAATGATTGTTAATAAGTTAATAAAGATAAAATAGAGATTCCTTTTTTTGGAATCTTTTTTTTATATTTTTGTACTTTATTTAGATTCAATAAAAATTATAGTAGTGCAAAGTTCAGGTACTCCATCATTATATTCTCCTTGTCCGGCTGTCAATTGTGAAATAGCCTGTGGAGGGAAAAAGAAAAAATGTTGTAAAAAATATAAAAAGAAAGGAAAATCTAATTGTAAAAGATGCCCTAAGATTTAGTTTATAGGGTTTTATAATATATTTTGAATGTTAATCCATTCTCGAAAAACGGAAATACCTACAGGTGTTTCCGTTTTTTTTATAAAAAAAATGATTATTCAATGTAGGGTGTTTTTCTATATAACTGTATTATAAGTAGAAGTCGAATTAAAGGTTGTAGTAAATAAGAGTAAGCATATAGCCTTGTTCGGTATAAAAATTGTTCTTTTAATAATTATTTAGACTTAGTACGTATTATGACCTTCAAACGAATTTTAAGTACTAATTAACAAATAAATAGTTACTATAAAGGTAGATTTATGGATATGAAAAAGATTATTTTAGCTGTATTTCTGGTATTTTCAGGAATTAATTGGGTAAGTGCTCAGGAGTGGCTAACCAATTTTGAAGAAGCAAAAAGAATCGCACAGGAAAATGATAAAAATATAATTTTAGTGTTTGCTGGTTCAGATTGGTGTGCACCCTGTATTAAATTAGAGAAACAGATTTTACATACAGAGGAATTTCAGGGATATGCCAAGCAACATTATGTATTATTAAAAGCAGATTTTCCACGTAAGAAAAAAAACCAATTACCCGAAGCTTTACAGCATCAGAATAATGCATTGGCAGAGAAATATAATAAAAGCGGAGGTTTTCCATTAGTTGTTGTTTTAGATAAAAATGGTAAAAAAATGGGAGCGATTGGTTATAAAAAAGTAACACCAAATACATACTTAGAAATGCTAAGTACAATGATTAAATAATATTTTGAGATTTTTCTTTACCCTTTTATTCCTTGCTACGATAAGTAGTAGTTTTTCACAACAAATATATAAGCGTACCCTAAAATTGATGGGAAGTCGTTTTGATATTACTGTTGTCGATAAAGATAAAACAACAGCTAATCAATACATAGATATTGCCGTCGAAGAAATTCAGAGAATCGAAAAATTGATTTCTTCGTGGGATAAAAACTCTCAAACTTCTTTAATTAATAACAATGCAGGGATTAATCCAGTGAAAGTTGATGCAGAACTCTTCGACCTAATATTTAGAGCTATTCAGATTTCTAAATTAACAGATGGCGCATTTGATATTAGTTATGCATCTATGGATCGAATTTGGAAATTTGATAATAGAATGAAAGAAATGCCCTCTGAGGAAGAAATTAAAGCATCAGTAGCGAGAGTAGGGTACAAGTATATTGTTTTAGATAAAAAGAAATCTACAGTATTTCTAACCCAAAAGGGGATGAAGATAGGGTTTGGAGCTATTGGTAAAGGATATGCAGCAGATAAAGCCAAAAACCTCTTAATAAGTAAAGGAGTAAAAGCTGGAATCATAAATGCTTCTGGAGATATGAATACCTGGGGAAAACAACCCGATGGGAGTGAGTGGAAAGTTGCAATTACCAATCCTTTGAATAAAAATAATGCATTTGCGCTATTACCAGTAGTAGAAAAAGCAGTAGTGACTTCTGGTAATTATGAAAAATACGTAATTTTAGATGGTAAACGGTATTCTCATATCATTGATCCCAGAACAGGATATCCATCTACTGGTGTTGTAAGCGCTACAGTTTTTGCTCCAAAAGCTGAGTTGGCAGATGCATTGGCAACTTCTGTTTTTGTGATGGGAATTGAAACGGGATTAAATAGAATCAATCAATTAAAAGGGATTGAATGTATTATAATTGATGATCAGGGAAATATTCATACCTCTGATCATATTAAGATAAATAATAATAAATAACAATAATTCTTATAAAACCTACTTTATGAATAAGTTGATACCAATACTTTTAGTACTAGTACTTTCTCTTAACTCATGTGTAGCTGTAAAAGAATACGAAAAAGTACAAATCAATGATCCTGATATGGAATTAGCGCTCAAAAAAATTGATCGTTTTGAGACTAATTTTCAAGTATATAGAGAATCTGCTGCTGGAGCAAATGGAGGAAAAACAGGTGGAGGATGTGGTTGTAATTAAGAGGTAATACCCCTCTTAAGCAAAGAATTTAAAAAACATACTAAAAACTTTTATAAAGTAAAAATCTTTTGAGAAAAACTCCCTTAATAATAGCATTATTATCTATAGCGATTGTAAGCGCACAGGAGCAGCAACAGGATGATACAACAACCTACAAAAAAAGAGTATTAGAATCTGCCGAAGTAGATTTTTTGATGAGTTATTATACTCAGGATGGTGATAATGCTTCGGTTACAGGTGGTGTAGGTACAGAAGAGCTCACAGATATTACACCTACAATAGTAGTTTCTATCCCATTAAATGACGATGATGTATTAACTATAGACGCAGGAATATCTGCATATTCATCGGCTTCTTCTAGTAATGTTAACCCTTTTGATGGTAATGGTGCGGCAAACCCTTTTGTAGCTTCTTCAGGAGCATCAAAAAAGGATGTGTTAACAACAATATCAGGAAATTATAGTCATAGTAGTGATGATCGAAATAATGTATGGTCAGCCAATGTTGCGGTTGCAACCGAGTATGATTATTTTTCTATAGGCTTTGGTGGTAGTTATTCAAGAATTTTTAATGAAAAAAATACAGAATTAAGTGTAAAAGCCAATGTATTTCTAGATACATGGAAAGCAATATATCCCTCAGAATTAAGGGATCAACCTACATTTACGAAGTTTGATGATGAATCTCGTAATTCGTATTCTGTAGGATTAGGATTTTCACAAATTTTGTCTAAAAGGTTACAAGGATCTCTTTCATTAGATTTTATTCAGCAGGAAGGTCTTTTGTCAACACCGTTTCAACGCGTACAATTTGCCGATGTGGTCGATGTAATTATTGAAGAATTTACATATGGTGATGATGTAGAAAGATTGCCAGATTCTAGGTTTAAAATAGCTGCAGGCGGAAGATTACATTATTATATTAATGAAATTTTTGTACTGCGAACATTTTATAGATATTATATAGACGATTGGGGCATTAATTCACATACCGCAAGTATAGAAATACCCATTAAAATCACAGATAAATTTACACTGTATCCTTCATATCGTTTTTATACACAAACAAAAGCAGATTATTTTGCACCATTTAATCAACACCTGTCTACGCAGCAATTCTATACTTCGGATTATGACTTGTCTGATTTTGATGCGAATCAATATGGTTTTGGTATTAGTTATACCGATATTTTTACAAAATTCCATATCTGGAAACTTGGTTTAAAAAGTATCGATTTTCGATTTAGACAATATGAACGTAACTCTGGACTTAGCTCTAGTTTATTTTCAGGAGGATTTAGTTTTATAATGGATTAAATCAGTTGATTACCATATAATTTTTCTAACCATATACTACTATTATCTTTATTCTGTATTGAAATAAGCAAGTTCTGGGTTTTAAAAATACCTTGGGTTAAATACTTTTATACCGTTTTTAAAATTGAAGTATTATGAAGATAAGTGAGCAAAATCAGTTTCATTACGATCGTATTGCAGAGGCGATAACGTATATTAAACAAAATTTTAAAGATCAACCTAACCTGGATGAGATTTCCGAAGAGGTACACATTAGTCCTTTTCATTTTCAAAGACTCTTTACAGATTGGGTAGGGGTGAGTCCTAAAAAGTTTTTGCAGTACACTAGTTTAGAGTATGCAAAAAATATTTTAAAAGATCAGCAAACTACTTTGTTTGATGCAGCATACGAGACCGGACTTTCTGGAACAGGAAGATTACATGATCTTTTTATAAAAATAGAAGGAATGACTCCTGGAGAATACAAAAATGGAGGTCAAAACCTAGATATCAATTATAGTTATGCCGAAAGTCCGTTTGGTAAAATGCTGGTAGCTTCAACCTCAAAAGGTATTTGCCATATGACATTTACAGATGATGACAATGCATTTACAATATTACAACAACGTTTTCCGAAAGCAAAGTTTACTCAAATTGTAGATAGATTTCAACAAAATGCGCTATTTATCTTTACTAAAGATTGGAGAAAATTAAGTCAAATAAAACTACACCTTAAAGGAACAGATTTTCAGTTAAAAGTTTGGGAAACATTACTCAAAATCCCAAAGGGAGGATTAACAACATATGGAACCATCGCCAATCATATTCATAAGCCTAAAGCATCCAGAGCCGTAGGAACCGCAATCGGTAGTAATCCTGTTGCGTTTTTAATTCCTTGTCATCGAGTAATCCGATCCACAGGTGATTTAGGACAATATCATTGGGGCAGTACACGCAAGACTGCTATAATCGGCTGGGAAGCTGCAAAAACTAATTCATAACTAATCTAAGAAAAGATATCAAGGTATTGATTAGTCATAGTCGTCAGGTTATATTTTCATTCAGAAAAGAGAGAATAATCATCAATTTTCACCAGAAATGCTGAAGTTGGTTGTTTTATATGTAAACCTAACGGTCATGTACTATGATGTAAAATAGAAAAAGGGAACACTATTCTTACTGTGTTTCCTTTTAGTTATTTACGCTAATAGATAAGTTATGGGCGTTTTATAATAAAACGTTGATAAGATATAATACCCCTACCTCTCTTCGTACTTAATTTTTTGTGGTATTTTAAATCACTTCAATTTAAAAAAGAGAGAAATGTGAGCACTATCCAAATTTAAAATAATGAAGGATAGTTTAACGATACCTCATTACGAATAAAACCCTGAATGATAATAAAATTAGGGCGAGAGTTTTTTATAAACTACACTGTTTTTGAATGAGGTATATGATGTCTATAGTATATGAAGAAAGGATTTAATGGTCTGGTATTAGGTATAAAATCAAAAAAACGTTAAATTTAGCCTCTTTAAACCCCCCAACTATGCAATCTAAATTAATTTTTATCATAGTGAGTATAGCTATGATAACATTAAGTAGCTTTAAAAGCAGTCCTGAATATCAGGAAGTAATTACCAAAAATCAAAACACTAAAACATCTCAGAATCCCCCAAAAAAACTAATAGGAAAATGGGTAATGGATGGTGATTTAGATACATATATTAATTTAAGGTCAGATGGGAGTGTCATAGAAAAATCCTTAGGAGCACCTCTTAAAAGATACTGGCGATTAAAAGACAGTAAACTTTGCTTGAAAGGGACTTCGGCAAAAAGTAGTGCAGAAATATGTCTAGAATATGAATTAAGAGATGATATATTAGATATATTAGTTATTACAATGAATGAAATGGAACTTCATTATATCAGGAATAAAGAATAGTGATATAGTAATGATATAAAACTTGTTGATAGGATAGATATGAGAATTTTATCATTTCTTAAGGTAGAAATAGCATTAAAAAGCATCACAATTATAGATTATCAAAAACATTAAATATGCTTATCCCTATGTTTCCCCTATTTGATTATTAACCCTTAGTATAGTTTGATTTTTCTTCAAGCAGCAAAAAGATATGCCAATTAAGCAACGTTAATAATAACAAAGGGTTCAGACAGTGATAAAAAGCTTTTGGGGAACTTAACGGACAAGCATAATATTAAATATCACAACTCCCTACTTTTGTATTTGTAATTTTTACTGTTATATATATTGACCACAAGGCTAATCAGTTTTTAAAACAGAATCTGGTACTGCATACCAAATATCAGACTTAAAAGAAATCCTAAAGGTTATTACGATTACCTTAGGAGTAGACCTGATAAGAAAATGGAGAAAACAATCGTTTTTATAGCAAATTGAAAAAAGTTAAAACCATTTCATACTACTTTTTGGTATCAGAAAATATTTTCATCAAAAAAAATAAACTGTTACTAGTCCAAATATTGAAAGCATGATCGTTATAATATAGAACTCATCTGAACTTTTTGTTTTTAAGCAAAAAATTTAAGCCTTTTTGCACTAGTGAAGTCTTTTTTTAGTAGCATAGCCATAGTTATGTTACGAAAAAAATCAAAACTAGGGTAAATAAGGAAAATTTGCAGAAAAAAGTAAAAGTTAAAATAAGTTCACTATAAAAAATAAAACAATTACAAAACAAAACAAACAGATGAAAGAATTTATGTTTATTATTAGAGGAGGAGAAGAAAAGTATAGTAATAACTCTCCTGAAGAAATGCAACAACATATGCAGCATTGGCAACAATGGATGGGTGGTTTAGCAAAATCAGAACAACTTATTGGTGGCCAACCCTTAATGAGTGAAGCTAAAACACTTACTGAAGGAGGCAAAAAAATAACAGATCGCCCATTAGCAGAAGGAAAAGAACTAGTTGGAGGATACTTGCTAATCAAAGCAGATTCTCTGGATCATGCTGCCCAAATAGCTAAAGATTGTCCAAGCTTTGAGTATGGATGTAGTGTCGAAGTACGAGAAATAAGCCCAATGGAATAACTTTTTTGGAAAATAGAGATCACATAGATTATACATTAAACCATCTTTTTAGACAAGAATCTGGAAAGATGGTTGCTGTTTTGATTAAAATATTCGGTACCGAAAATATAGAATTAGCAGAAGATGTAGTACAGGATGCTCTGGTTAAAGCTCTAGAAACTTGGAAATATAGAGGAATGCCAGATAATCCAAGAGCATGGTTATATCGCACAGCCAAAAATAAAGCTATAGATATTATCAGGCGCAATAAGCATAGTAGTAGTATTGATTTTTCTGATCCCGAAAAACAACTACTAACTTCTGGATATACGCTAACTTCTACAATGGATACCTACTGGCAGGAGCAACATATAAAAGATGATTTTCTGGGAATGATGTATGCATGCTGTCACCCCGATATCTCACAAGAAAATCAAATTACATTTATCCTAAAAACATTATGTGGATTTAGTACCAAAGAAGTTGCAAGATCCTTTCTTACCAGTGATGATGCTATTTCTAAGAGATTGTATAGAACCAAAGAATATTTCAGAAAACATAAGATACGTCCTGTAATTCCTACTATTAATGAAATTAATCTTAGAACCAAAACGGTACTTAGTGCAATCTATCTCATGTTTAATGAAGGATATAATTCTACTCATGCCGATCAATTAATTCGCAAAGATCTGATTAGTCAAGCAATGTTTTTATGCCAGTCTCTTTTATCTGAGAAACGTACACAATTACCCGAGGTTTACGCTTTGATGGGGTTAATGTGTTTTCATGCCTCTAGAATTAATAGTAGATTAACAGAAGAAGGGAGACTTATTTTGCTTTCTAAACAGGATCGTACAACATGGGATGCAACACTAATACAATCTGGAGAACAGTATTTAAATAAAGCTGCTTTTGGAAACGAGCTCTCAACATATCACCTAGAAGCCGCTATCGCATATCAACATTGTTGCGCAAAGCAATATGCAGATACAAACTGGAAAATAATATTAGAGTATTATGAACTCTTATTAAAGATTGCTAATGACCCTATTGTCTTTTTAAATCGATGTCTGGTTATTCTAGAACTTAAAGGCTCAAAAGAAGCAATAGCAGCACTCGAAAATGTAAAGAATGACAAGTTACTGGGGAATTATTATCTATACCATGCAATTTTAGGCGAAATCTACCAACGATTAGAAGATAATAACGCAGCTATGATATACTACCAAAAAGCGATACAACTCACCCAGTCCAAACAAGAAAGACAGTTTCTAAAAGATAAAATTGCCCGTATATCGAATTGAAAATTGGTTATGATAACGAAGTTTCAGAAAATCTTTTTACCTTTTCAGAATAAAATGCCTTTTTATTCTGTAACTCCATGCGAATTAAATAATATTTTTCACGGGAAACAGTGTTCTATAAATTGATGGTATTATTGATATTTGTTTATTATTCAAACTTTGGCGCATACTATACATTTAGTTTTGAAAAACTAAACAGAATAAAAATAAATTTAAAAAAGAAACAGGTTTTAATTTATATAGTGAGTAGTATCTGTTCTTAGAAGTGATGATATAATGTTAAATGTAACTTTGTTATATTTTGTAGTATCTTAATTTATGAGAGCTTTGAGGAATACTTAGTATTAGGTAAATATAATAATATTGTAATATGGGAAACAACCAAGATCAGATACAACAGCTTATAGAAAATCTGGAAATTCTACTGAAAAGACAGCAAGATTTCTCAACTCAAATACAACATCTTAAAGATGAGATATATAAACTAAAAACAACATCGACCAACCAGCCTGATATAAGAACAGAAAAACCAACTCCTGTTTCACCTACAGTCGAAGTTACAAAAGAGAGTATCAAAGAACCATCATCTTCGGTTAAGCCAGAGACTATACAACCAGTACTAGTAAAAGAAGAAAAACCTATTATTGCCAAAACCAGTATACCAAAAAAGAAATCTAACCTTGAAAAATTTATTGGTGAAAACCTAATCAATAAAATAGGCATTGTTATTATTATCATAGGTGTTGCTATTGGAGCAAAGTATACGATAGAAAATGACCTAATAGGACCATTAACCAGAATTATACTGGGGTATTTAACAGGATTAGGGCTTTTGGGAATTGGGATGAAATTAAAGAAAAAATATGAAAACTTTAGTGCCGTACTGGTTAGTGGTGCTATGGCTATTTTATATTTTATTACCTTTTTAGCATACGACTTATACGACCTGATTCCGCAGACTTTAACATTTATACTGATGCTACTATTTACGGCATTTACCGTTTTTGCAGCAATACAATATAATAAGCAAATTATAGCTCATATAGGACTCGTAGGAGCCTATGCGGTTCCTTTTTTATTAAGTGACGGATCAGGTAGAGTAGTAATTCTGTTAAGTTATATGGCGATTATTAATATTGGGATTCTAATTATTGCCATCAAAAAATACTGGAAACCCCTTTATTTTTCATCTTTTTTGCTTACCTGGATCATTTTTATGTCATGGTATGGCGATAAATACACAATAGAAGAACATTTTACCCTTGGTTTTATATTTCTTACTGTCTTTTTTACCACATTCTATCTTATGTTTTTGGTATACAAACTTAGAAAAAAAGAAAGCTTTAAAATCATTGATGTAATTCTACAATTATCTAATTCATTTACCTTTTATGGTATTGGATTTTCGATGTTAAGCAATTACGAATATGGTAAGAATTTATTAGGTGTATTTACATTGGTAAATGCAGTGATTCATTTTGCAGTAAGTGTTATTGTGTATAGATTAAAACTGGCTGATCGCAACCTGTTTTATTTTGTATCTGGTATGGTTTTGATTTTTATTACGATTGCATTTCCTGTACAACTAGATGGAAATTGGGTTACACTGCTATGGGCAGGAGAAGCAGCATTGTTATTTTGGATTGGGCGAACCAAAAAAGTACCGATATACGAAATTCTCTCGTATCCGCTGTGGGTCTTAACTTTTTTTAGCCTTTTGCATGATTGGGTCGTGGCGTACTATAGATATAGCCCAACACTACCAGAAACCAAGCTAATGCCAGTGTTTAATATTTATTTGATGACATCAATATTATGTATTGCGTCTTTTACATTTATCTATATCACACATCGTAAAGAGAAACTATCTTTTCCCTGGCCAAAGCAATCCTGGCTGTATACAATGCTTACCATAGGTCTAGCATTACTATTGGTATGTACTACCTACTTTACATTTTGGATAGAAATAGATAGTTATTGGAATCAGGTATATCAGGATATAAATCACCATTACACTTCCCAAAATATAGATAGTACAGAACAGTATGCAGTATTATCAGATACCAGAAATTTTAGAGCTATTTGGCTTATTAATTATAGTATGTTGTTTCTAATTATTTTGTCTTTTGCAAATATCAAAAAAATTAAAAATAGTATTTTAGGATATATCACCCTTAGTTTTATGTTATTTGCTCTTTTTGTGTTTTTAACCAGAGGATTGTACCTGCTAAGCGAGTTTAGAGACAGTTATTTAGAGTTAAAAGGAACAGAATTTAGTGTAGCAGCTTTTTCTCATATAGGTATTCGATATATTTCCTTTGTATTTCTGGCAGGTTTATTATTTACTTTTTATAAGTATGTAAGACAAAAATTTCTAGATAGAACTTTTAAAATAGCTTTTGAAATTATACTACATTGTACATTAATCTGGATAGTGAGTAGCGAATTAATACATTGGTTAGATTTGTCGGGGTATACAGAAACATATAAACTTGGATTAAGTATTTTATGGGGTGTTTACGCGTTATTACTAATTGTTTTAGGAATATGGAAGCGAAAGAAATATCTACGAATCTTAGCAATTATAGTATTCGGAATTACACTTATAAAGCTATTCTTCTATGATATTTCACATATGGAAACTATTGCTAAAACTATTGTATTCTTAGCTTTAGGAGTGCTTCTTTTGGTTATTTCATTTTTATACAATAAATACAAACATATTATTGCAGATGAAACAAATAGAGACAAATCTTAAAAATTTCTTTATAAAGGATATGTTTAAAACCTGCAAAGTGAGAATGTCATAATTATATGTGTTCTTAATGCTAGATAATTAAAAAGGTGTAAACTCATGAAAAAGAAAATTATAAAATTCCTAGTGCTATTGATTAGCTTTGGAGCGTATGCCCAGATGGACCAATATGCTTATAGAAGTATATTGCCAGAGATAACAGACACCTGGCATGCAATTAGTCTACCCGATGAAATATTTAGTAAAGTTTCGACAAATCTATCTGATATTAGAGTTTTTGGGATCACAAACAAGAAAGATACCATAGA
>CAKMZM010000002.1:50197-52417 GCA_929200365.1 uncultured Flavobacteriaceae bacterium
CAAATCTATCTGATATTAGAGTTTTTGGGATCACAAACAAGAAAGATACCATAGAAGCACCTTATCTGTTACGATTAAAAACAGAAAAAAAATCTTTTAATAAAATACCTTTTACCATCTTAAATACCTCGTTTAATGAGAAAGGAACATATATTACACTAGAAATCCCAACTAAGCAACCCATTAATCAGATTCATTTGGATTTTGAGCAATCTAATTTTGATTGGTTAATTACTTTAGAAGGAACTCAGGATCGTAAAGAATGGTATACCATAAAAGAAGACTATCGTATACTGTCTATAAAAAATGAACTTACAGATTATCAATTCACTACAGTAAGATTTCCTAATGCACAGTATCACTATTTCAGGATACTGATAAAAAATGCTAAAAAACCAGTTTTACAATCGGCTAATGTAACCAGATATGAAGTTAAAAAGGCAAATTACAGAGAATATGGCATAGAAAAGCTAAATATTCAGAATCCTAAGGGCACCAAAAAAACTATTATCGATGTAAATCTTACAACTCTGGTTCCTGTAAGCTATATTGGTGTCGAAGTACAAGAAACTTTTGATTACTATCGCCCTATATCTATTCGATATATAACAGATAGTATACAAACCCAGAAAGGTAGTTGGAAACATAGATATAGAGAGCTTAGTTCTGGAGTACTTAATTCTATAGAGGATAATGTATTTACCAATGCGAATATAATTGCTCAAAAATTTAGAATAGTGATTGATAATCACGACAATCAACCTTTAAAAATTAATAAAGTCATTGCTAAAGGATATCAACACGAACTTGTTACACGTTTTACAAACCTAGGAACATATTATCTGGTGTATGGAAACGATAACATAAAAAAACCTTCGTATGATCTTAATCATGTATCTGTAAAGATTCCAAATGAGATGACAACATTACTTCCCGAATCACAACAGGCTATTGATCACGAAGAACCTCCTGTAACAGAACCCTTATTTGCTAATAAGATTTGGCTATGGGCTGTTATGGGAATTGTGATCCTGTTGTTAGGAGGATTTACATTATCAATGATGAAAAAAAAGTAAAACATATTTTTTTCCTGAGCAAGAAGAAGTTCTTAATCCCCTAAATAGACTTTTGTTTTGTCAGAATGATGAAAAATACCTGTGAAAAGTATTTCATGTCTCCATTAGAGAATGTGAGTAAATCTCTTACCTTTACTTTAGGCGAAGACTTTAGTGTCGCTATGATTTTATATTTTCAAGAGCTACAACTCACAAAGTTATTTTTAGTATTGAACTATAGTCGACTAAAGTCAGAATATAAACCTATTGGCTTTAAACCGATAGTAGTTTACTTTTTGCTTATGTGATTTTACTTCTGTTTTTTTTAATCTTTTTACCTGATTTTTTGAGCATTGATGAGGGATACAGTGTGTTTGCAGGGGAAAAACCCTGAACACTGTTGAGGAAAACCGTAAATAATTTTAAAAATTATCATTTAGATTAGTGTTGTTAATATATTGATTATTAGTGTTTTAATTTCATAGAATAGGTTTTAATCAATTATAGTTCTATGGTTTTAGAATCAGTATTTGGTATAGATATGCTTGTAATACAGTGCCAGAGAATAAGAAATAAAAACCCTACATCTTGCCTCATTTCGGTGAGATCATGTCCCATATAATAAGCTCTAGCTTACAGGACTCCAAAAAGAAAGCTTATATGAAAATTGAATTATTATCTATTTTTGATGGATTATTTAGTGTAAACACTAAAGAAAAGAAGCAAGAAACGAGTACTGCCAAAATTTTTATGACTTATACCCATACTAATTCTGGCAGAACCTTGATGATCGAAGAAGAGGACTATGCTGTTTGGGCTTATCTCTTGAGCATAGATAAAGAAGAGATTGATTTTGAAGGCTTTATATGTGCAGTAATTAATCCAAGGTTTTCTGATGTAAAATCATATAAGAACACTCGGGAAAGAAGAGATGCGCCTTTACCAGCCATATATGCTAATCGATATAGTTATGTTAAAAATCTTAAAAAGAAAGATATAAAAATACATTGGCAAGAAGAATACGTAACCATATTCATAAAGAAAAGAGTATACCTTATTATGGACTTAAATTCAAAAACCAGTTACTCAAGGGGATTAGCAGATGATTGTGACTACGGAAAACGGTTAAAAAGCTAAGCAGAGATATAGTGGTCTTGGTACAGGG
>CAKMZM010000003.1:0-9519 GCA_929200365.1 uncultured Flavobacteriaceae bacterium
AACTACACCAGCCATAAATACTGGCGCAGTTCTAATACCATGTTGATAGCAGTTTGTATTTCTGTATCAGGAGTATGGGATGTGTAAAACATAAAAGAAAGATATTGTTAACTTTTCGTGTTTCTATGAAAAAAAGGGAAATTTGTCGTACACCCAAAATAATACAGTTTCATTTTTGTAGAAAAAATATATAGCAGAAGCATAATAGCTTATAAATTTATGGCATCATATTTGAAATGCATACAATAATTATTAAAATTAAATTATATTAAAATGAGTAAAGGAACAGTAAAATTCTTCAACGATGCCAAAGGTTTTGGTTTTATTAAAGAAGAAGGTTCAAATCAAGAGTATTTTGTGCACATTTCAGGATTAGTAGATGAAATTCGTGAAGGTGATGAGGTAGAGTACGACCTGAAAGAAGGTAAAAAAGGATTAAATGCAGTAAACGTAAAAGTTATCTAAACATATACGCCTAAATTTTGTATCAAAAAAGACCTATCATAATTGATAGGTCTTTTTCTTTATAATACATTGAAGGAACATTTCTTATAAAATTTATTATTTTTTAAGATAAAATCCTTTCAAAACTCATGAAAGGCATTAATTTTACAGCCCAAAAAAAGAGGAAGCTATGTCTGATATTACTACAGAGCCAGAAGAAAGAAAAACAGGAAAAGAATTATACAGTTACCAAAAAGGAGCAATTAATAAAATTTTTAAAAGTTTTGAAGACGCTCCAGAAGATTATCACTTGTTATATCAACTGCCAACTGGCGGAGGTAAGACAGTAATTTTTTCTGAAATAGTAAGGCAATACCTTAAACATCATAACAAAAAGGTGTTGGTAATGACACATCGTATAGAATTGTGTAAGCAAACATCTAAAATGCTTACTGGCTTTGGGGTAGTTAATAAAGTTGTTGATAGCAAAGCAAACCTAGATGATCAAGAGGAGTATAGTTGTTTTGTAGCTATGGTAGAAACGTTAAACAATAGACTAAATGAAGATAAACTTGATATCTCAGACATAGGTTTGGTCATTATTGATGAAGCGCACTACAACTCGTTCACCAAATTATTTAAGTTTTTTGAAAAATCTTTTATTTTAGGGGTTACAGCTACACCATTGAGTTCGAATATGAAATTGCCAATGAAGGATAACTATAATGAATTGATTGTTGGCGAAACGATAGAATCATTAATCGAAAATGAATTTCTTGCTCAAGCAGAAGTCTTTGCTTATAATATGGGATTGACATCTTTAGAAGTTGGGTCTAATGGAGATTATACTGTAAAATCATCAGAAGACCTCTATACAAACCAAAATATGCTGGGTAAATTACTAGATGTATATAAAAAACATTCTTTGGGTAAGAAAACGCTAATTTTTAATAACGGAATTAATACTTCATTACATGTTTTTGATACATTTAGAGCAGCAGGATTTCCTATTGCACACTTAGATAATACTGCCACAAAAAAACAGAGAAATCAAATCCTAAAATGGTTTAAAGAAACACCAAATGCTATTTTAACATCGGTAAGTATCTTAACTACAGGATTTGATGAACCTACAGTAGACACCGTTATCTTAAATAGAGCTACTAAATCGTTGACTTTGTATTATCAAATGATTGGTCGTGGTTCTCGTATCCTTAAAAATAAATCTAAGTTTTCTGTAATTGACCTAGGAAATAACCTCTATCGATTTGGCCCCTGGGGAGCAGATCTAGATTGGCAGAAAATATTTAATTCTCCTAATTACTATATGGATAAACTTCTCAATGATGAGGAGATCGAAAGTAAATTTAAGCATGAGATGCCAGCAGAATTAAGAGCAGAATTTGCTAACTCTGAAGAAGTCTATTTTGATATCAAAGAGGTTTACATACAATCTGTAAAAAATGGTCAATCATCAAAAGTTGTATTAGAGCAATCAATAGCACAGCATGCCAAGATATGTATCGAAAATAGTGAAGATATATATGATGCATTGGGATTAGCTAAAATGCTGGGAGAAGATATTAATTATAGAATTCAAGCCTATGCCAAATGTATTAGTAAGAGTACTCATAATTTTTTGACCTGGTTAAAAGATGATTATAGAAAGAAATTAAATACGTATTTACGTGATAATTTTGATACGTTGTTTGAAGAAATTCATGGAAGACCACCAGAGGATTAATATCTAAAATTTACAAATCTAAAATTTACAAACAATAAAGCGGCTTTTTTATTACCCTATTCTATTACAATGGTAGTATGTGTAGCCTTCATTTATGTAATTGTTTTTCTAATATTGGTAAGTTCTTTTTTAGAAATCAGACTTGTAAAAATCCTACTTACGTATTATCATTTGTTTCAAGAATAAGGCTTTACCACCGTTACATCAAAGTTTATTGACTTGACCTCCAGAATTAAGTTCAATATGTTCTGATACCCCTACTGATACAACAAGCAGAATAAGATAGTGACTAGTGCGATGGCTCTAAGTTTGTGTCATTAAAGAATTAGTAAGTATAATTATTAAACCTGATTAGATACAGATAAGGTGTTTTATGTAGATAATAGTAAGAACTATA
The DNA here is from genome assembly GCA_929200365.1 of uncultured Flavobacteriaceae bacterium. Classification (GTDB taxonomy): domain Bacteria; phylum Bacteroidota; class Bacteroidia; order Flavobacteriales; family Flavobacteriaceae; genus Aquimarina. The sequence continues at coordinate 2,586 of CAKMZM010000003.1, forward strand.
GCTAAGTACATGACAAAAAATCAGGATGAATGGTTCTAGTTTATAATAACATTGATTAATTTTATCAAAACTCAGTATATCCCATCCCCAGCCCTTCCCAAAAGGAAGGGAGCTAAAAGTCCTTCCTTTTGGGGCGCATAAATATATTGAAATCAACCAAATACATGTTTTTGTAGCTATCAACGCTATTATAAACTAGAGCCAGATGAATATTTAAGAAATTGATTATTAGGGTTATTAAATTATTGTTTTATAGACCTCACAGGTCTCTAAGACCTGTGAGGTCTTGATAAACCATAAAATTATTAGGCGTATTACTATTCACAGTTAATTTTTGTCATGTATTTAGAAACTATAGTTAAAGACAATTGTTCTCTATTAGTATAGAGTGATTTTTATAATTCAATACAGAGAATTAAAATTTATCGAATTAATTTTAGTGCTAGAACTTTTTTAACAAACGAGAAAACCCCATTCTACGTAACATTTTTTTTTCAAACTCCCAAAAAAAATTAAACTGCCCAAAAGTCCATCCTACTATAATAAGCAGTAATTGATACACAGGGAATATGAGTAATATTTTAAGTAGCCAATACACCCATAGAGTTGTAGTATCTATATCTAATCCTAAAAAAGAAAGTATAGGGCTCGAAATTCGAGCTGCGGTAGATCCTGTCACAGCAAAAACAATAAAAATAGCAATAAGTTCCCATCGATAAGAAATATTCCATTTTGTCTCAAGAATATTAAAAAGCTTCAAAGTAATAAAAAGAAATATCACAAATAGAAAAAGTACTATAGTTGATAGTATACTACTATAAATATTATTTGTTTGATCTATAGGTAATAATTCTAAAATATATTTACCAATCAGGTAAGAAGAGAATAGTAAACCTAGTAATCCTAATACAGGAAATACTAATTGCCAATTATCTTTTATTTCCCAACGATCTTTAAATTTTTGCATGATGCAAAAGTACAATTTTTAAAAAAAGAAATCAAAACCTTCGCCCTCTTGTTGCAATAAATCGTTGTCGATATCGCTGCTCAAAATATATAAAGTAATTATAAAGAAGATAATTTACTTCATAACCATAATGAGTTGTTGATTCATAGTTGATTTGCTGAAGATATAAATTAGGGTCAAATCGTTGCGGCTGCATCACTCGTTGATTATATTCTGTAACATATATGTGGTTTCGGGTTTCTAAAAATGATTCAGAATAATATCCTCTAGGCCTTTGGGTTACAAGCCATGAATTAAATCCAGGCTCGATGATAATAATCTCGTATTCTAGGCTATCATTTGCTATTCTTATAGTATCAGAAATGGTATTATTGGCAAGTGCTGCATCCATTTTCCTGTTTTTAGTTGTAGAGCAACCAATGATAAATACTCCAATAATAAATACACAAATAAGGCTTTTCATTATTTCAAATTTTATTCAAAATACAAAAAAGCTGAAGAACGCTCTCCAGCTTTAACCAATATTTAAGGGTTTTATTACTTTCCGAAAAGACCACCGAGCAACCCTCCAAGTCCTCCATTTTTATTTCCGCCACTATTTAGTAACATTCCAGCAACATCATCAAGAATACTACCGTCACCATCTGCATCTAAGAAAGATTCTATTAGTGATTGTTGTTTAGCACCACCACCAGACATACTACCTAGTAAGCCCGATAAACCATTAGCATCACTTACATTATTTTGTTTAGCTTGTTTTCCTAATACTCCTAGAAGAATTGGAGCGGCTACTTTAAGTATTTGCGCTACAGATCCAGCATCGATTCCTGATTTTTGACTTAAAGCATTTTCTACTACGGGTTGTTTACTTCCAAGAATATGACCTAGAATACCAGCTCCATCATTAGTAACACTTTGATCAACACCACCATCAAATAAGCCTCCTAAATTATCTAAAATCCCACCTGTATGTTTACCTGTTAGTGCTCCTAGCAATCCTGATGCTCCTTCTGGAGTAGAGGCATTTCGTTGCATTGCTCCCATAAGTACTGGCATAGCCATACTTAGTAAATCACCAGTTTTACCTTCAGGTTGTCCTGTTTGTGAACTTACACCGTTGATAATTTGTTTGCCCATCGGGCTATTTAATAAATCTAAAATTCCTGACATAGTACATAATTTTTTATGAATCTAAATTTACATTTTTAATACTAAAATTCGAGAGCTCTATTCATTTTATTTTGATCAAAAAAAGATGAAGAACTGTTTTATGGGATAAAAAGTAAAAAAAGTGCCGTTTTAATGATTGAAACGGCACTTCTATGTAAGGTTTATACTTTCTGTTTAGTTTAGAATTGTAATAATTTGTTCAGCCAATTCCTGACCAATTCGATCCTGAGCTTCTCTGGTAGCTGCTCCTATATGGGGTGTTAATGATATTTTATTATTCATTAATACTTTGATTGCAGGACTAGGCTCATTTTCAAAAACGTCAAGACCAGCAAAACCTAGCTTTCCTTTTTCTAAGGCATCTACCAATGCGACTTCATCAATTACTCCACCTCTTGCAGCATTAATGATTCCTGCACCATCTTTCATTTGTTCTATTTCGGGATTTCCGATCACATATTCTTTTTGTGCAGGGACGTGTAGTGTAAAAAAATCAGAGTTTTTAAGTACTTCTTCTTTAGATACTGTTTTGATTTTAAATTTTGCTGATTGACCGTCAAAAAATTCTAATGGTATTTCTACTTCATCAATAAACGGATCATATGCAATAACATTCATACCAACTCCAATTGCAATTTTTGCAGTTGCTTGCCCTATTCTTCCTATACCAATTACACCAAGGGTTTTTCCTCTTAATTCTATACCATTGGCATAGGCTTTTTTTAAATTTTTGAATTTACTATCTCCTTCTAGAGGCATATTACGATTAGAGTCGTGCAAAAATCGCACACCTCCGTATAAATGTGCAAAAACCAATTCTGCGACAGATTCCGATGAAGCAGCTGGGGTATTAATTACATGCAGTCCTTTTTCTCGAGCATAAGCTACATCGATATTATCCATTCCTACACCACCACGCCCAATGATTTTAAGAGAAGGGCAATTATCTATAATGTTTGTTCTTACTTTGGTAGCACTACGAACGAGTAATACAGAAATTTCATTTTCATTAATATAATTAACTAATTGATCTTGAGCTACAGTAATTGTCAAAACCTCAAACCCTTTTTTCTCTAAAGTTTCAACTCCGCTTTGCGATATTCCGTCATTTGCTAATATTTTCATGATATATTTTTTATACTGTTCCCACTTGGTGAGAATTATATTGATTATGCTTTACGTTCCAAATCTCCCATAACATCAACAAGGGTGGCAACACTTTCTAGAGTAAGTGCATTATATATGCTAGCTCTATATCCACCAACACTGCGGTGACCATTAATTCCATTAATCCCTGCTTCTTTCCACATCGCATCAAAAGTTTCTTTAAGGTCTTCATTTACTAATGTAAAGGTAGCATTCATATTGGATCGATCTTCTTTGGCTGCAAATCCCTGAAATAGTGGGTTTAGGTCAATCTCAGAATAAATAAGCTTGGCCTTTTTTTCATTTAGTTCTTCTATAGCTGTAATCCCGCCAAGTTTTTTAAGCCATTTTAGAGTAAGCATTGATGTATATACTGAAAAAACAGGAGGGGTATTAAACATACTACTTTTATTAATATGTGTTTGATAATCAAGTATAGAAGGGATTTTCCTGTTTGTTTTTCCTAAAATATCTTCTTTAACAATTATTAGAGTTGCTCCTGCGGGTCCCATATTTTTTTGAGCGCCAGCATAAATTAGATCAAACTGAGAGAAATCTATCTGTCTAGAAAAGATATCACTGCTCATATCACATATAAGAGAGGTATTTGTAGAAGGAAAATCTTTTAGTTGTGTACCATAAATAGTGTTATTACTAGTAAGATGTAAGTAGTCTAAATCATCTGGAATATCATATCCTTTTGGAATAAAATTAAAATTAGAATCTTTAGAGGAAGCGACTTCTACGATATCACCAAAAAGTTTTGCTTCTTTAATCGCTTTACGGCTCCAGGCTCCTGTATTTAGATATCCTGCTTTTGTTTGTAATAAATTATAAGCAGTCATCAAAAACTGAGTACTAGCTCCACCCTGAAGAAATAGTGCTTTATATCCTTTTCCTTCTAAATCTAGTAACTCTAGAGCCAAACTACGAGCTTCTTCCATGATGTCAACAAAATCTTTACTACGATGTGATATTTCTAAAATAGAAAGACCAGAGTTGTTAAAATTTAGAACTGCTTGTGATGCTTCTTTAAATACTTCTTGTGGTAAAATGCAGGGACCAGCACTAAAATTATGTTTTTTCATGTGTTAATCTTCATTATTAAATGTATGGTTTATTATCCTTAGCTTTACTTTTAAACAGTTGAGAAAGAATACTGCAAAGGTGCTAATAATATGATACAAATCTATTACTAAAATGATAATTTATTTAGTTTTGATAAAAACATAATAATATCTATACCATCTGCATAATCTGAAAGTTGAGGACTTTGAGTTTCTCCAAATTGAATATACTCTGAAGAAAAACCTTGATTTACAATACATTGGATCTTATCACTATCATTTTGTATTTTTGTATTTAAATGATCTTCAGAATCATAGGTTTCATAGAATAATGTTGCAATCGGGGAAGCGTAACTTTCATCTTCTTTGAGCATTAAAAAACCATTTTCAAGCAATTTGTAATTACTCATTAAGTAAACTGCTTTATTATAATCATAATTGTTAGCATACTTTGCATTATTGATTATATCATGATATGGATATATAGCTTTAAAAAAAGAATCAAAATCATACCCTTTGGGTACCATTAGTTTTGATACACTTCTACACCCTAATCCATAATATCTAAAAATATCTTTGCCAAGTGCTTCAAGTTGCTCTTTAGTTTCTTTTCCTGTTAAGATTGCAACAGAATTTCTGTTTTTACGTATAATATTAGGTACTTTACCAAAGTAATAATCAAAATATCGAGATGTATTATCGCTTCCTGTTGCAATTATGGCATCAAAATTTTCAAACTTCTCAGAGGTAATTTTTATAGACTCTTCAAATCGGGGTTCTATAGTAAGTAAATAAGAAACTAAAAACGGTAGCAATTGATTATCATTAGATGATGGCTTAACCAATACATTATGCCCTGATATTAATACAGACAGAAAATCATGAAATCCAACCAGGGGTATATTTCCTGCCATAATAATACCAATAGTTTTTGGTTCTATTTTTTCTAATGTATATGGCGATAACCATTTTTTTAAATTGTTTTCTGTAAGAGCATTACTCCATTGTTGTATAGAAAAAAGAACATTTTCTTCTGTGAACCAACCATTATAATGTACTGCTGTAGTAATTTTATGACTCATTTCATCAAAAAAAGTATCTTTATGCTGAATGGTGTTAATTGATTGGTAATCAGGATTTTTGAATTGATTAAGGAACTTTCCTAATTTAGAAAAAGCCTTGATACGGTCATTTAATAACATCTCTTATTTGTTTATCACTAGTTTACGAGTTATTTTTGTGCTGCAAATTTAGAATAAAAAAAAGCTATGGCAATTATTATAACAGATGAATGTATAAACTGTGGTGCTTGTGAGCCAGAATGCCCAAATACTGCAATTTATGAAGGAGCTGATGACTGGAGGTATTCTGATGGTACAGATTTAGAGGGAGATGTTATTCTTCCTGGCGGAAAAAGCATAAATGCAAATGAAGCTCAGGAACCAGTAAGCGATGAAGTTTATTATATAGTACCTGATAAATGTACAGAATGTAAAGGGTTTCATGAAGAACCACAATGTGCGGCAGTATGCCCAGTAGATTGTTGTATTCCTGACGAAGATGTGGTTGAAACTGAAGAATTCTTATTACAAAAACAAGCGTTCATGCATAAAGAATAAGGCTTTATATTATAAAACCATAAAAACCCCATTCATATAAGAGGTTTTTTTTATGGTCGTTTTTTAAATTTTAGTATTTTCGCTTCACTATAACCTCAAATCTAAATATGAAATCATGAAAAAAATAGTATTTTTTATTCTTTTTACAACACTTTCTGTTGTTTCTTACGGGCAATACCGTTGGGAAGTTTCTGCTGGAGGAACTTTTTCTAAATTAAATCTGGATGATAATGAAACTACTGTAGGAACAGGTTTTTTTGTTAATGCAGGCTATGGTTATGTAATGGGGGTTAGAGCCAGAACAAGTATTGTTTTTTCTTTAGACCTGTTACAACGTACCAGTGAAATAGAGGGTGCAGGGGATGCAGAAACACTTCAGGTGGGGTTTAATCCAAAATTCAGATATTTAACAGGAGACGGCAAAGATCGGTTTCGTGGCTTTATTAATGTCGGACCTTCCTTTAGAGTAAATACAAAATTTGAAATAAACGGTGTAGAATTAGAAAATGAAGCCTATGAGAAATTAATTATTGGTGGTGTTTATGGAGTTGGTTTTTCTCAAATGATAGGAGAGATGTTTGATATTATTGTAGAAGCAGGAGTGATGAATGATTTTGTGGATAATATTACCGATACCAATAGCAAATTCTTTGATATTTATGCCCGAGTAGGAGTTCGATTTAGAATTTATGATGCTCGACGATAAATCTCTATATGAATAGTATTTATTTATGCCCCTGCTTTAGCAGGGTTTTTTTATAATGTAGAAAAGCTAGCTATATACTTTTACAATTTGTATTTCAGACACTTTTTTTCATTTAGTATTTGCTATTCATTTAGTTGTAGAGAAGCAGAGAATCTAAGCTTCAAAACTTTGATGCTTAACCCTCACTATTTATACCAAATCAACTATAAAACACGTGTTCATTTCTTCTCTTATTTCATTGTAAAAAACTTCCGTAGCT
>CAKMZM010000003.1:9619-44389 GCA_929200365.1 uncultured Flavobacteriaceae bacterium
TATAAAACACGTGTTCATTTCTTCTCTTATTTCATTGTAAAAAACTTCCGTAGCTAAGTCTATGCAAGAGTTTTACAGCTTCATAAGAAAAGAAAGCAACTGTATTCCTATTATATCGCATTTTATAATTCATTTGGTATTATTATTTTTCACGCTTACATTAGTATTGATTACAGAGTATTAAGATATTATTAATAAGTACCTCAGAGTACTGTAACTGTTAAAGAACCCTGTAGGTTTGTCAGTTTGAGTATTTCAAAGCTGGGAGCATCAAGTAAAATTGTCAGTTTACCTATTTTGGGGAGTGAGAGTACCCACTTCATTACCTGATGGTAGACCAATTTTTGCTATCCTTTGTGCAGATTTTGAAGTATTGATATCTCTTTTTGGGCATCATTATACAAAAAAGCAACACCTATAACCTTTTATCGATATTCTAGTTTGTTTTTTTGCTATAGGCTTTCGTTTTGTACATTATCTATTTCCTCCTTATCTACGATAGAGGTATTCATACTTTGTGCAAACCGTATTTTTAATAATGATGACAGCTGGGTTCAATTACAAAAAGTTGATGGTAAAATTAAAAAGGAGGTTTTTTGGTTTTATTTTAAAATCTACAAATATTTAACCAAACAAAATGTGATAACTTTTTTGCTTGACCTGAATTACCAATTTTATAAACTCCTTTTTTGAGGATCGACTATTTTAAGCCTGTATATAACCTATCAGCTTTTAGCCAATAATAGTTTAGCTATAGATAGAATTTTAAAAATGACCTATCATAACAAAAAAAGAAGCACCATTCTTGAATAAAGGATATAGCACTTCCTTATATAATAGTGGTGGATAAAAAATAGTTTATCTAGATTACTATTTAATACTCCATTAGAGCATTTCTGTACTCTTTTAAATCTGATATATTTGTTCTGTTTTTAAGACTTTTTGTGAGGGAGACTAAATATTTAAGACTCTCTACAGGATCTTTTGTGTCTTCATTTTTTGATATCTCTGTTTCTTCATCTATGGGTTCATCATCAGGAATAGGAATAAGAAAAGAATTGTTTTTCTCTATATGCTCATAAGCAAACCTAAGAACTTTTACTACTAGCGGTACTTGCTCTTCTAAAGCATAAGTCCTTAATTTTTTAAGGTCTTCAATTAGTACATCTGTATTTATACCTGTTTTTTCAAGATCCACCAGAATCTTATCAATTAATATAACTGCTTTTTTATTTTCCAAAAGGGTAAAATTATAAGGATGATTAACTATTAATGATTGCAAATTTAAATTTTTCTTCAATTATTAGAAATCAATTATGTGTATTTATTTATATAGATATTCATTTTTTTTATTTAGTATAATTTAACATATAGCCTTTTTTGGTATTAAAAACCTGTTTTTCAAATATTTAAAATGATTAATGCTGATTTATACTACTATTCCAGCTAAAGTTTGAGGTTAAACCGTAACCAGATATACACTAAACCTCTTTATCTTTGAAAAGTATTCCAATTACAATTTTTCCCTTACTTTTTTTGTTTTCCCCAACACTTACCTCCTTATTCCTAAGGAGGTAAGTTCTTTTTAAGATGTTATGAACTTATCAAAATAGCGGGTATAACACTTAACACCTGTTTTAATTTTCAATTTGATTAGGGCAAATATTAATAATTGGAGTATTACCATTTATGACTTATTCTTTATTATAGCAAAAATGATATGGCTATAGTTTGAGGTTTTTGAATATACTTCAAATCATTGGCATATTTTTTTACTATTTTATTAGTTTAAATAGAACTTATTTAAACTTTTTGTTTTTGAAGTAGTTTAAACTTTTTTAAGTGAAAAATTAATTTTTGTTATAGTGAAGTCTTTTTTGAGTAAGATAGCTATAGTTACAAAAAAAAGTAAAAATTAAGGTAGATAAGCAAAACTTGTGGCATATAGTAAAAGTTTAAATGAGTTTATAATAGAGTAATGATGAGCCTATATTAATGAATCACGATACTTCAATTTACTTTTATCAAGTTAAGAAGCTAATCAATTTAGTCCAGAAGAGCTTATCTTTTTATAGCTAATAGAGCAATTTCATGCTTAGAATCAACCATTACCGAATTATTAAATACTTTAACTTCTTTGCCTGAGTATTGATCGATTAAAATGGTTCCTTCAGGGAAAACGGAGTTAATGTTAATTATTTTTTCTCCTATAGGGAAATCTAATCCTATTACCACTTTATCAGATATCCCATTTTTATGATACTTTCTTGAAAATACATACGGCTTTTGGGATATCATTTTGTGTTTACCAGCTCCTACAGCAGGATGATTTTTTCTGAATTTTCCTAATTTTTGCCAATGATCTAATAATGCTTTAGTCTCTTTATTATTAATTGCATCCCAATCCATATTAGATTTAAGAGCTACATTTTCATCTGTTTCCTCAATGACCAAAGGTCTTGCAATTTCATCACCATAATATATCTGTGATATTCCAGGGGTTAGTAGCAATTTGGTAGCAGATTCATAGGTTTTACTTCGATTTTTGTCAAAAGGCTTATTGTCATCATAAGAACTTATATAATTAGTTATTCCTTTGCCAATCAAACTTGTGTGTAAAGCTTTATTATATTTGCTAAACAATTTTTCATAATCTAGTTGATTAGCATCATGTTTAAATTGAAAATTAATCATGTTATCAAATCCACGAGCAAAGTAATCTACTCTACGATCTCCAAAATCATAAAATCGTTTTTCATCGATTCTATAATCATATAATTCGCCTAGCATAAAGAATTCGTTATTATCCAGTATTTTATCTTGATTTTTTGATTTCCATTCTGCAAATGCTAGTCTAGCTTGCTCTGCCAAGGTATTCCATGTGTCTTCTTTAATATGTTTTACAGTATCTACCCGATACCCATCTATCCCTAATTCTCTAACATAATCGGTTAGCCATTTAATAATATAATTCTTGGGTGATCTTTTTAATCTTGTTTTAGTAAAGAAAACATCGATTTCTGCAAGTTCTATTTCTAATCGACCTTCTGATTTCCACTTATTTACTAGTGTTTCGGGTAATTCTACATTTTCATTATTTTCTGTTTTAATATCAGGAAGGTTTTTTAACAGAGTACAATTTACTGTACTTTCGTAATCTTTATAAGTACATTGCGGAGAGGTTCGTACCCAACTATTAGGCCATACAGGATCCTGCTCTGTAACAGGGCCTGTGTGGTTCATTACAATATCCATTAGAATTCGAATATCATTTTCATGAGCTGTTTCTACTAATTCTTTTAATTCTTGGTAAGTACCAAAATTAGGATCAATTTTTGTCCAATCCTTTGTCCAATACCCATGAAACGCATATGTATTTCCTGTACCTTCATCTACGCTTCCGTGTATTTGCTCTACTATTGGGCTAAACCAGATAACATTCACTCCAAGGTCTTTAAAATACCCATCTTTAATTTTTTTTATAATTCCTTTGATATCTCCTCCTTCAAAACCTTTTAATTGATCTGTTTTTTTTGTTCGTCCTAAAACGTTATCATTTGTAGTATCTCCATTCTTAAACCTGTCGGTTAGTAAGAAATATATATTAGACCCCTCCCAAACAAAGGAAGGTTTTTTTGATTTTTCAGTATCAGGTTTAGTAATTTTAGAGCGATCTACATCATCGTTTTTTAGCTCACCTTTACATCCGATTACTACGTGTAAGAACAAAAAAAGAACAGCTTTCATAAGTCTAATCATAGAATCTAAAGATTTAAAAACGCAAAGCTATAAAAAGTCTCATGAAAATTAGAGTAAGATGAATTACTAAATTCATAAAAATAAGTATTATTATAATTAGTTATGTGCTTTTATAATCTTATAAGACAAATAATTGATACAATTAATTTTTATTTTTCTATAAAAATAATGTTCCTTTGGAGTCAAAATTATAGAAAATGACCAAATTCAAAGCATGGATTTCTGCAGCTAGATTAAGAACTTTGCCATTGTCGGTTTCAGGAATAATTGTTGGATCTGCTTTAGGTTATAACAATTTTTCAGGAACAAATATCTTCTGGTTGGCTATTGCTACTACATTAGGGCTGCAGATTTTATCCAATTTTGCTAATGATTATGGTGATGGGGTAAAAGGAACTGATAATGAGGATAGAGTAGGGCCACAAAGGGCTTTGCAAAGTGGAGCCATTTCTAAAAAAGAAATGTATAGAGGGGTAGTATTTATGGCATTAACCACCTTGGGAGTTGCCGTTGCTCTAATTTATGTTTCTTTCGGAAAAGAAAATTTTTTCTATTCTGTATTCTTTTTCATATTGGGACTTACTGCTATAGCTGCTGCTATTAAATATACTATGGGTAGCTCTGCATATGGATATAGAGGTATGGGAGATCTTTTTGTATTTATCTTTTTTGGATTAGTTAGCGTTGTTGGATGTTACTTTTTGTTTGCAAAAAAACTTAGTATACTTGTTTTTCTACCTGCCACTACTATCGGATTATTAAGTGCCACAGTGTTGAATCTTAATAATATGAGAGATTATCATAGTGATAAAAAAGTAGGTAAAAATACACTTGTTGTAAAATTAGGAATTAATCGAGCAAGAACTTATCATTTTACTTTGCTAATTATGGCTATGCTATCGATGTTAGTATATCTATATGTTACATATAAGACTCCCATAAACTTTTTGTTTCTGATAGCTTATATACCTTTACTTATACATATAAGAAAAGTTGCTAAGACCAGTAATCCAGAACTACTGGATCCTGAGCTTAAAAAAATAGCTTTAACAACATTTTTACTGTCTATTTTATTTAGTCTGGGGCAGATTTTATAATTTAGTCGAACTCTGTTATTGCAGATAATTTATTAGTAGTTTTTTGTAAGCATTATATGATATCTCAGAATCTATTTTGTAGTATAATAAGTTTTAAATTTTTCACACATGAAAATCACCTTTTACGGTCATAATACGTTACTAATTGAAATTAATAAAACAAATATCCTCATAGATCCATTTATTTCGGGAAACCCATTATCTAAGGATAAAATTGATAGGAGTACAATCAAAGCAGATTATATATTGCTTACTCATGCACACCAAGATCATGTTCTTGATGCAGAGACTATTGCAAAAAGTAATAATGCTACGATTGTTTCAAATTATGAAATTGCCACATACTACCAGAATCTGGGTATAGAAGTGCATCCTATGAACCATGGAGGAGTCTGGAGTTTTGAATTTGGAAAAGTAAAATATGTGAATGCAATTCATACCAGTAGTTTTGCCGATGGTACTTATGGAGGCCAACCAGGAGGGTTCATTATTGAAGGAGAGCATAAAACCATTTATATTGCTGGCGATACAGCATTAACAATGGATATGAAATTAATCCCGTTAAGAAATACTTTGGATCTAGCTATTCTACCTATTGGTGATAATTTTACAATGGGTGTAGATGATGCTATTATTGCAAGTGATTTTGTTGAATGTGATAAGGTATTAGGAGTACATTATGATACTTTTGGATATATTGAAATTGATCATGATCAAGCCAAACAAAAGTTTTTTGAAAAAAAGAAAGACCTTATATTATTAGATATAGGAGAAAGCATCGTATTATAATGAATGCCAGATATTATAAGCATATCCTTCAGTTTAAAAGACCAAGCGGTACTTCGAGAGGGATTCTAAAAACCAAAGAAACTTGGTTTATCGTGATTTCTGATGGGACAAGAAAAGGAATAGGAGAGTGCGGAATTCTAAGAACATTAAGTATCGATGACCGACCAGATTATGAGAATAAATTAAAATGGACCTGTAAAAATATTCATTTAGGTGTAGAAAAGCTTTGGAAAGAGCTTATAGAGTTTCCGAGTATTCAATTTGGAGTAGAGATAGCGTTTAGATCTTTAGAAAGTGATTCTCCTTTTTTGCTATTTCCTTCGCCATTTACCCGTAGTGAAGAACAAATTTCTATCAACGGTCTCATATGGATGGGAGATAAAGAATTTATGAGACAACAAATCACTTCTAAATTAGATGATGGATTTGATTGCATAAAAATGAAAATAGGGGCTATTGATTTTGAAACAGAATTAAATTTGTTGTCTTATATACGATCTCAGTTTTCTTCAGATAGTATTGAATTAAGAGTAGATGCTAATGGCGCGTTTAAACCTGAAGAAGCTTTAGATAAATTAAAACAGCTTTCTGTATTTAATCTGCATAGTATAGAGCAACCTATACGACAAGGGCAGTACAAAGAAATGGAAAAATTATGTAAAAAAACTCCATTACCTATAGCACTAGATGAAGAGTTAATAGGTGTTTTTGATGTAACAGAAAAGAAAAAACTATTACAAGCCATACAACCACAATATATTATTCTTAAACCAAGTTTGATAGGAGGTTTTAAAGGAACCAAAGAATGGATTGATATAGCAAAATCTTACGGAATAGGATGGTGGATTACCAGTGCACTAGAGAGTAATATAGGGCTAAATGCTATTGCACAATATACATATACCTTAAATAACAAAATGCCTCAAGGCTTAGGAACGGGAGGATTGTATACAAATAACTTTGACTCACCATTGGCTGTTAGTCAAGGAACTCTGGCATATGATCCAAAACAAGAATGGATACTAAACTTTTTAAATTAATATAAATATATACATGTACATTACACAAGGAAGACAAGGGAAATTAGGAATGTGGAAATATTTGCCAATCCCAATTATGTTTATTGGATTGATGGGGTTAAATTACTTGATAATGAATTTTTTAGGAAGTGATGTTGCCCTTATTATGGAAGAACAAATTAAACTAAAGGGAAAAAATAGATTCTTTGCAGAAAACATGATACTTTTTGTTTTTTTACTTGCAGGTTTGCTTTTTTGGGTTAAATATGTACATAAACAAAGTGTTTTATCGCTTACCACCAGTAGAAAAAAAATAGACTGGAATCGATTTTTCTTTATTTTTATTTTGATGGCATCCTTTATCATTGGATCTACTTTGATCATGTATTTTATAAACCCAGAAAATTATTTGGTTAATTTTCAGCCTGTCCCATTTTTAATTCTTACGGTGATCTCAATACTATTAGTTCCTATACAAACAAGTTTTGAAGAATATTTATTTAGAGGATACCTAATGCAAGGATTAGGATTGGCTGTTAAAAATAAGTGGTTCCCTTTACTGTTAACATCAATACTCTTTGGAGTAATGCATGCTGCTAATCCAGAAGTAGAAAAATTGGGACTAATACTTATGGTATATTATATAGGTACAGGTCTATTTTTGGGAATAATCACTTTGATGGATGAAGGTTTAGAACTAGCTCTTGGGTTTCATGCAGCGAATAACCTTATAACAGTACTTTTGATAACGGCAGATTGGACAGCATTGCAAACAGATTCTATATTTATTGATATCTCAGAACCAAGTGCAGGATATGATGTGTTAATACCAATAGTAATAGTTTTTCCGATCTTTCTTTTGATTCTTTCAAAGAAATATAAATGGACAGGATGGAAAGATAAACTTTTTGGAAACATAGCACCTGATACAATTTCAGAGTAACTAACAAAGAAATAACATACTCTTTGCACATTGATAACTTATAAGTATGTTAGAAAACTGAAATTTGAATATGCAAACAAATAGCACATTTTCTATACCCGAAATACATCAAAGTTTCTCAATAAATAGAAATTCTTTTGATAAAGAAAGACTAAAGTTTTTGGGCTATGGTTTTATTAAAGAAGGAGAGGTTTATGAACAGGAAGTAGGAAGTTTTTTGTTGGATTGGTTAAATGAAAAAGATCATATTGTTGTACAAACCTCGGGTTCTACAGGAAAACCAAAAAAAATAAAAGTCTATAAACAACACATGATCAATAGTGCAATAGCAACTGGAAAGTTTTTTAAATCTGAAGAAGGAACTACCGCACTGCTATGCTTGTCTGCTAATTATATTGCAGGAAAAATGATGCTTGTAAGAGCTATGGTATTAGGTTGGAAGATAGATTTGATACCACCAAGAACAAACCCTTTGGATACGGTGTATAAGCAATATGACTTTTGCGCAATGGTGCCCTTGCAACTAAATAACTCTCTTAATAGACTTCATTTAATTAAAAAATTAATAGTTGGTGGTGGTTCTGTTTCAGAAAATTTAAAAGAATTGGTTCAGGGTTTCAAAACTAAAATATTTGAAACCTATGGTATGACCGAAACAGTTTCTCATATAGCTGCAAGAAGAATAAACCCAAAGAAAAAAGATAAAAAAGATATCCACTATTTTAAAGCCCTACCTAATATCACGTTGAGTATCGATACTAGAAATTGCTTGATTATTAAAGCTCCACAGCTAAATGAGGAGACAATTATTACTAATGATGTAGTAGAACTTAAAACGTATAAAAAGTTTTTGTGGAAAGGACGTTATGATAATGTAATTAATAGTGGAGGAGTGAAGTTGTATCCAGAAGAGATAGAAACAAAATTACAGCTATTGATTAGACATCGTTTTTTTATTGCTAGTATCCCTGATGATGCACTTGGTAATAAAGTGATTTTGCTAATAGAATGTGAGTATAATAAGATTGTATATCTAACATTGCAAGAAGAGGTGCAGAACCTTAGTACCTTAAACAAATACGAAATACCGAAAGAGATTTATTTTATCTCTCAATTTATAGAAACAGAAAATGGAAAAGTACAAAGAAAACAGACTATAGAGCAGGTTCTAAATTATAAATTATAAATTCTTCATTTTCACATTTTGTGAAAACATAAAAAGCAATATTTTTGTTTTATACTTGAATGATCCCCAAATTAAATTTCTTTTCGATAGGAGCATGATCTGCAGCTTCAATACCCATAGAAATCCATTTTCTAGTATCTAATGGATCTATAATAGCATCTGTCCAAATTCGTGCAGCAGCATAATATGGAGAAGTTTGCTTATCATATCGAGCTTTAATTTTATTAAACAAAGCATTCTCATCTTCTTCAGATAATTGCTCGCCTTTCTTTTTTAAAGAAGCAGTTTCAATCTGCAATAATACTTTGGCAGCTTGAGCACCTCCCATTACCGCTAATTCGGCACTTGGCCATGCAGCAATTAATCTGGGGTCATATGCTTTACCACACATCGCATAATTGCCTGCACCATAAGAGTTACCAATTACTATGGTGAATTTTGGTACTACGCTATTACTCACAGCATTTACCATTTTTGCACCATCTTTAATAATACCTCCATGCTCACTTTTACTACCCACCATAAATCCAGTTACATCCTGTAGAAATACCAATGGTATTTTCTTTTGATTACAATTGGCTATAAATCGTGTTGCTTTATCTGCAGAGTCAGAATAGATAACACCACCAAACTGCATTTCTCCTTTTTTAGTCTTTACAATCTTACGTTGGTTTGCTACAATACCTACAGCCCAGCCATCAATACGTGCATACCCAGTTAAAATTGTTTGTCCATATCCAGCCTTGTATTCTTCAAAATCAGAATCATCAATTAATCGATTGATGATTTCCATCATATCATACTGTTCATTTCTGGCTTTTGGTAAGATACCATAGATATCGCCTTGATTTTCTTTTGGAATAGTAGGTTTACTACGATTAAAACCTGCTTTTTCAAAACCTCCTATTTTCGACATTAAATTTTTAATAGTATCTAGAGCATCTGCATCATCTTTAGCCTTATAATCGGTTACTCCAGAAACTTCACAATGAGTAGTAGCGCCACCCAGAGTTTCATTATCAATACTTTCTCCGATAGCTGCTTTTACCAAATAACTTCCCGCAAGAAATATGCTGCCTGTTTTATCCACAATTAGAGCTTCATCACTCATAATGGGCAAGTATGCACCTCCAGCAACACAACTCCCCATAACTGCTGAAATTTGGATGATCCCCATACTACTCATTACTGCATTGTTACGAAATATTCTTCCGAAATGCTCTTTGTCGGGAAAGATTTCATCTTGCATTGGTAGGTATACCCCAGCACTATCAACAAGATAAATGATTGGTAATTTGTTTTCTATAGATAACTCCTGAGCCCTTAAGTTTTTCTTTCCTGTAATAGGAAACCAGGCACCAGCCTTTACTGTTGCATCATTAGCCACAACAATACATTGTTTGCCACTTACATACCCAATCTTAACAACTACACCACCACTAGGGCACCCTCCATGATCTTGATACATGTCTTCTCCTGCAAAAGCGCCAATTTCTATAGATTTAGAATTTGCATCCAATAAATAATTAATTCTTTCTCTGGCGCTCATTTTACCTTTAGCATGCAATTTTTTAATACGTTTTTCGCCTCCTCCTAATTTTACTTTGGTCAATCGTTGTCGTAATTCTGATACTAAGAGTTTATTGTGATCTTCGTTTTTGTTGAAGTTTATATCCATATATATAATTGTGTGTATTGTTTTTTACGAAAATACAAAAAATGTAGATTTTATAAGTGATCGAATATCAATTTAGATAGTACTATTATTTAGCTGTTAGAATGTTGTTTTGTTAATAATGTAACCTGTGGTAGATTAGTTAATTATTGGTTTTTTAACTAAAACACAATGATTACTTCTAATTAAAAATTTTATACTTTTGAAATTCTATGAGAGAGTATTTTACACTTCAATATCTGTTTATAATTAAAAGTAATTTCTTAATTTGCTCGAAGAATAATGAGTAAATCGTTTTTTGTTTTAACAACACTATAAAAACCTGTGTTTTGAGGATAAAATAACGATATTTGCACCTGTTTATGTGAAAAAGCATATAACTAAACAGTAATAAACTAAAAAATAATTTATGGGAATGAATAAAAATACAGTGTTGGCTTGGGCAACTTTTATAATGATATTTGTTGGGCTTTCACTTATTGCATTAGGGGCTTTTAGATATAGAGATGTATCAGGATATGGTTTTGCGGCTGTTGGTGTTGGCTTTTTTGCAATTGCCTGGGTTTTTAATGCATTAAAAGGAAGAGTTTAATTCTCTTATAATTATACAATCTAAAAAATAACAATTAAGGGCTTATGTCAGACGATAAAAAAGTAATCTTTTCGATGTCCGGAGTGAGTAAAACGTACAAAAGTGCAAATACTCCAGTTCTCAAAAATATATATCTCAGTTTTTTTTATGGAGCTAAAATAGGTATTCTGGGACTTAATGGTTCGGGTAAATCTACTTTACTTAAGATTATAGCAGGAATAGATAAAAATTATCAAGGTGATGTTGTATTTGCACCAGGGTATACTGTTGGCTTATTAGAACAAGAACCAAAACTAGATCCTGAAAAAACTGTATTAGAAGTTGTAAAGGAGGGTGTGGCAGAAACTGTTGCCGTTTTAGACGAGTATAATAAGATCAATGATATGTTTGGTTTGCCAGAGGTTTATGAGAATCCTGATAAAATGCAGGAACTTATGGATAAGCAAGCCAATCTACAGGATCAGATCGATGCCAGTAATGCATGGGAGTTGGATACCAAGTTAGAAATAGCTATGGATGCACTTCGTACTCCAGAATCTGATAAGAAAATTGGAGTGTTATCGGGTGGTGAACGTAGAAGAGTGGCGCTCTGTCGTCTTTTATTACAAGAACCAGATGTTTTATTATTAGATGAGCCTACTAACCATTTGGATGCAGAATCTGTTCATTGGTTAGAGCATCACTTACAACAATATAAAGGTACTGTGATTGCAGTAACTCACGATAGATACTTTTTGGATAATGCAGCAGGATGGATATTAGAGCTTGATAGAGGAGAAGGCATCCCGTGGAAAGGAAATTACTCTTCATGGTTAGATCAAAAATCAAAACGACTTGCACAGGAGCAAAAACAAACTTCAAAACGTCAAAAAACATTAGAACGAGAGTTAGAATGGGTTCGTATGGCTCCAAAAGGTCGCCAGGCAAAACAAAAGGCACGTTTGAGTAATTATGATAAATTACTAAGCCAGGATCAAAAACAAGTAGATGAAAAGCTTGAAATTTATATCCCCAATGGCCCTAGATTAGGAACTAATGTGATTGAAGCCACAGGAGTAAGTAAAGCTTTTGATGATAAATTATTGTATGAAGATTTAAATTTTAACCTTCCTCAAGCAGGTATTGTTGGTATTATTGGTCCAAACGGAGCTGGTAAGACTACTATATTTAAAATGATAATGGGAGAGGAGCAACCAGATAAAGGTAGCTTTACTGTTGGGGATACTGCTAAGATTGCTTATGTAGATCAAAGTCATAGTAATATTGATCCTGATAAGACTATCTGGCAGAACTTTAGTGATGAACAAGAGCTAGTTATGATGGGAGGAAGGCAAGTAAATTCCAGAGCATATTTGAGTCGTTTTAATTTTAGCGGAAGCGAACAAAATAAAAAGGTAGCTACACTTTCTGGAGGTGAACGTAACCGGTTACATTTGGCAATGACTTTAAAAGAGGAAGGTAATGTGTTACTTTTAGATGAGCCTACTAATGATCTGGATGTTAATACATTAAGAGCCTTAGAGGAAGGGTTGGAAAACTTTGCAGGATGTGCTGTGGTGATTTCTCACGACCGTTGGTTCCTCGATAGAATTTGTACACATATATTAGCTTTTGAAGGAGATTCGCAAGTATATTTCTTTGAAGGAAGTTTCTCTGATTATGAAGAGAATAAAAAGAAACGTTTAGGTGGTGATTTAATGCCAAAGCGTATTAAGTATAAAAAACTGGTGAGATAAAATGCCCTTAAAAAAAATCAAAGTAATTGCTTTTGATGCAGACGATACACTCTGGGTAAATGAAACTTTTTTTAGAAAAGCAGAAGAAGAGTTTTGTGAGTTATTAGAAGAATATTTGCCCAAAGAAGAAGCAAATAAGTTACTTTTTGATGTCGAAATGCAAAATCTGCCCTTGTATGGTTATGGGATTAAACCTTTCACACTTTCTTTAATAGAGGCGGCTATTAAGATTTCTAATGGTAGTATGAAGATTGATCTGGTGCAGAAGTTAATTGAAAAAGGAAAAGAAATGCTTCAGGAACCAGTAGAATTGATTGACGGGATTGATGAAACCTTGCGAGAGTTGTCAAAAAAATACCGTCTTGTGATGGCTACCAAAGGAGATTTACTGGATCAGGAACGTAAACTTATTAAATCTGGATTAGAGAATTATTTTCACCACATAGAAATTGTTTCTGATAAAACAGAAAAACAATATAAAAAACTGGTAAAACATCTGGATATTACTGAAAATGAATTTTTAATGGTGGGGAATTCTCTAAAATCTGATATCTTACCCGTTTTAAATATTGGGGCACATGCATTTCATATTCCGTTTCACACTACCTGGGTTCATGAAATGGTTGATGATAAAATAGATCACCCTAATTTTAGAAGCTTTGCAAAGGCTAGCGAGTTATTGCAAATATTATAAAAAATGAAAACAAAACTAGATCTTACTACCTGGAACAGAAAAGAACATTTTGATTTTTTTGGTAGTTTTGACGAGCCGTTTTTTGGAATAACCACAACTGTAGATTATACATTAGGGTACCAAAAGATAGAAGATCTGGGATATCCTTATTTTTTGTTTTACCTCTACAAATCTCTTCATGCGGCTAACGCTATCGAAGCATTTAGATACCGTATAGAGGATAATCAAGTGTTTATAAAGTGTCTAGTTTTCTAACTTCTCCAGCTTTCATTTCACTTAAATAAATAGTGCCAACTCTTATCCGTACTAATCGCAATGTGGGAAAACCAACAGCCGATGTCATTTTTCGTACTTGACGAAATTTTCCTTCCTGTAATGTGATAGATACCCAGCTGGTAGGGCCGTGCCTGTCATCACGTATTTTTTTAGGTCGTTCAGGAAATTTGGGAATCGTATTCAATTTAGAAGCTTTACAAGGTGTAGTGATATATTTTTTACCTTCAAAACCAATTTTTACTCCTTTTCTTAACAGTTCAATTGCATCTATAGTAATGTCTCCATTTACTTGTGCATAGTATTCTTTCTCTACATTACTACTACAGATATGATTACTTGTTTTTCCATCTGTAGTAAGTAATAGTAACCCTTCTGATTTTTCATCCAATCGTCCAATCGCCATTATTCCTTCAGGAAAATTATACAACTCTCCTAATAGTTTTTTCGAATTTTGTTTTTGTCCGTTATTAATAAATTGACTTAAATAACCATAAGGCTTATAAATAGCGAAATGTTTATGGCTATGTGTATCGATATTCTTTTTCATTCAAAAAATTATAGAGATTGGTGTTCTAGAAGTTAAAAATGAGCTTTCGAATTTACGAATTTAGTTTTATCAGAACCAAAATTTGATATAGAACCATGAATCAGGTAAATACTTTTCTGAAATTAAAAATGAAAACTTATCTTTGTAGAAATTTCAATATATCTATATTTATATATCAGATGTATATGTTATTGCAACCACTGGGTAAATTATTCGGTAAATCAATCATAGAAATTGTTATTTTCCAATCATTCGTTTAGTATTTCAATGACAACCTCCATATTTTAGGTTAAAAATAGATTTAATAAAAAAATAGTATAAATAGCGAATGGCAAAATCACAGCAGACTTTTAGCAAAATTGAAAAAGAGAAAAAGAAGTTAAAAAAGAGAGAAGAAAAACAGAAAAAGAAAGAAGAGCGTAGAGCTAATTCTAATAAAGGTAATGGATTAGATAGTATGATTGCTTATGTTGATGAAAATGGATACACCACTGATACACCACCAGATCCGACCAAAAAGAGAAAAATAAAGGCAGAGAATATTGAAATTGGAGTTCCTAAAAGAGAAAAAGAAGAATTTGACCCAGTAAGAAAAGGAAAAGTTGCATTTTTTAATGATTCTAAGGGGTATGGTTTTATTAATGATACTGAAACACAGGAGCGATACTTTGTGCATGTAAATGGTTTGATGCAAGAAGTAAAAGAGAATGATAAAGTGTCTTTTGAGCTTGAGCGTGGTCAGAAAGGAATGAATGCAGTTAGAGTAAAAAAGATATAGTTACTATAAAATTTTGAATTATAATTTCGCATCCTAATTTTCTTCAACGTAGTTATGGATATGCTGAAAAACTAAGAGCATGTTTAAATACAATGTAAACTGAAAGTCAGTAATTTGAGGTTCTGAGTATACTTCAAATCATGAATATATTGAGTGTTTGAATGATTTATAGTGCTCTTACAATTCTTAAAATAATGGTTTTCAGGAAGCAGGGAGTTAAACATGCTCTAATTTTGTTATGGTAGAAAAGCTAAACTTTTTGGCTTATAACCATTACACAGATGAGTTTAATCTAAAAAAACAATTTATAGATTAGGTTAAGAAGTATAAAGTAAAGAATATTAGGTAATAATGGGCTAAAATAGATTCTAACTATGGTGCTGGTACGATAATTTGTGTAGACCTCCCAACCAACAGGACAAGTATATTTAAATCATAGACTAACATCCAGTAAATTAATTTTAGCAATAGAATCACAATTTTCAATAAACATGCTAATGTTTTTTTCCTCAATAGAACCTTCAATAAAATAGATTTTACAAGAATCTATTTTGGTATTACTTTTAGAAAAAATCACATCTCCATTTGTTAATACCAAAGAAATATCTGTAGTGTCTATTTTATATCTCTGCATGTTGTTTAATGCCTGTTCAGAGAAAGCTTTTTTCTTTACTCTAATATTCTTAAGTACTCTGGCCGAAGGACCATAATCACATGAAGTTTTTTTTCCGCCTAGAAAGAAAAATAAAAGAATAAGACCGATAGCAAACCCGCCTAAGTAATACAATAATCGTTGTGCTAATTTCATAAAAAAAATGCAATATTATGATGCCAAAAGTAAGCAAAGTTTTAAAGAATCATACTCTTATAAGTTGCAAAGTTTATTGTAAAAAATGTAGAATATAAATGCTATAAGATTAACAAATTTATATCTCTATAAGAAAGATCAAACCAATCTGCAATAGATTTGCTGGTCAAAATTCCATGATAAAAATATACCCCATTCTTTAGTCCACGATCAAAACGTACTGCATTTTCTATTCCTCCTTCATTACCAATTTGTAATAAATAAGGAGTGAAGATATTACTTATCGATAAAGAAGATGTTCTGGCATATCGAGAGGGGATGTTGGGTACACAATAGTGTATAACCCCATGTTTTTCAAAAGTAGGATGATCGTGAGAAGTAACTTCACTTGTTTCAAAACATCCACCCATATCTATGCTTACATCAATGATTACTGCACCAGGTTTCATGGCTTCAACCATTGTTTCTGTAACAATAATAGGAGCACGATTTTTTCCTCTTATGGCACCAATTACCATATCACAACGCCTAAGAGCTTTGAGTAAGTTTTTTGGCTGTATAGTTGATGTGTATAATGGTCTACCCACATTAGTTTGTATACAACGAAGTTTAGTAATAGAATTATCAAAGACTTTTACATTTGCACCTAATCCAATAGCTGAACGTGCAGCAAATTCACCAACAGTACCAGCACCAAGAATAACAACCTCTACAGGAGGTACACCACTAATATTACCCATCATTAATCCTGAACTCAGAGTTGTTACACTGCTCATTAATTCTGAAGCAATGAGTACCGCTGCCGTCCCTGCAATTTCACTAAGCGCTCTTACAGCAGGATAAGCACCATCTATATCTCGAATAAATTCAAAACCAAGGGCTGTAATTCTTTTTTTAGCAAGTCCTTGAAAATATTCTTTGGATTGTGTTTTAAGCTGTAAAGCAGAAATTAATACAGTTTGAGGATTTATATACTCAAGTTCCTCTAATGAAGGTGGCTCTACTTTTAGAATAATCGGACATCCAAAAACTTTTCTTTTGTCATTAGTGACCTCTGCACCTGCCTCACTATAATCTCTATCTGTAAAACTAGCTCCAATGCCTGCATTGGTTTCAAATAAAACTCGATGACCATGTGCGGTTAATGCAGCCACAGCATCTGGTGTAAGACATACTCGCTTTTCTTGATAATGGGTTTCTTTAGGGATTCCAATAAAAAGCTTTCCTTTTTTTCGGGCTATTTCGATCATTTCCTCCTGTGGTAGCAACTGTTCTTTGGTAAAAGGAGATTTTGGTATACTCATTTGCGTAAAATTCTGTAACTCAAATTACGAATAAAAAAGCCAAGAAAACAAATAGGATTATTTATTTGGGAGTATAAATTTATTAATCAATACTTTTAAAACGAAAGAATACGCTTTTTATCATCGAGTAAATGAATAGTAATAGTAATACAGTTTTTAGGTAATAATCTAGCAACTTTTTTTGACCATTCTATAAATATCCATGCATCAGAATCCAAATATTCTTCAAACCCTATTTGATATGCTTCTTCTTCTTCTTTTATTCTATAAAAATCAAAATGATATATTAAATCCCCATTACATTTATATTCATTTACCAAAGAATAGGTAGGGCTAGAGATATTATCTTTTATCCCCAGATACCTACATATTTCTTTTATTAAAGTAGTTTTACCAACTCCCATCTCACCATCAAAGAGAATTATTTTGCTCGTTGAATTTGAGATTATTTTTTCTGCCACATCAGGAAGATCCTGTAAGGTATATGTTATTGTCATTTTAATAATTCTGAATTCAGAATACTACAAAAAAAAATAAAGTTATCTAGGATTTAATACAATAAACGGAATAATCATTTCTTCTAATGAAACTCCACCATGCTGGTATGTGTTTTTGTAATAACCAACATAGTGATTATAGTTATTAGGATAAGCAAAAAAATAATCTCCTTTAGCAAAAATAAACGAACTACTCATATTTATAGATGGCAAATATACCTCTTTTGGATTTGTAACGTCCAAAACTTCCTTTCTTTCATAAGTAAGACTTTTTCCTGTCTTATATCGTAGATTAAGGCTTGTATTTTTATCACCAATTACTTTAGAAGGGTTTTTTACATTTATTGTACCATGATCTGTAGTTAACAGTAGTTTAAATCCTAGTTGTTGCGCTTGCTGAATCATTTCAAGTAAAGGAGAATTTTTGAACCAACTTTGAGTCAAAGATCTATATGATTTGTCGTTTGAGGCAAGTTCCTTGATAACTTCCATTTCTGTTTTGCTATGAGAAAGCATATCCACAAAATTATACACTACAACTGTTAAGTCGTTGTCTTTTAGTCCTTTGAAATTTGCAGCTAAGGTTTTTCCTGACCTTTCGTTAGTGATTTTATAGTATTCATGTTTGATATCCATTCCTAATCGTTTTAATTGTGCAGTTAGAAAATCATTCTCATGCATATTCTTTCCTCCTTCATCTGTATCATCTAACCATAGATCAGGATGCTTCTTTTTCATTTCTGAAGGCATAAGTCCAGAAAAAAATGAATTTCTGGCATATTGGGTTGCCGTTGGTAAAATACTACAATAAGAGATTTCTTGCTCTTTTTTGTAATAGTTGTTTATAGTTGGCTCAAAAGCTTTCCATTGATCATATCGCAAATTATCAATTACAACCAAAAGCGTAGGTTGATTTTTGCTAATTTCAGGCGCTACTTTTTCTTTAAATAGGGTGTGTGACATTATTGGGGCGTCCTTTTTTTTGTCAAACCAATCAAGATAATTTTTATCTATAAATTTGCAGAATTGCGAATTAGCCTCTACTTTTTGTGATTCTAAAATTTCAAACATCCCAGTATCTTCAATATTCTCTAGTTGTAGTTCCCAATAGATCAACCTTTGGTATAACTCAGACCATTCATCATAAGAGTTTACCATGGCCATATCCATAGCTATTTTTCTAAACTCCTGTTGATAGTTGGCTGTAGTTTTTTCTGAAACCAAACGAGAGTTATCCAGATTTTTCTTTAAACTTAAAAGTATTTGATTTGGATTAACTGGCTTAATTAGATAATCAGCAATTTTACTACCAATTGCCTCTTCCATGATATATTCTTCTTCACTTTTGGTAATCATTACCACAGGAATACTATCTTCTTTTTCCTTAATTTCTGATAATGTTTCTATCCCAGAAAGACCAGGCATGTTTTCATCTAAAAAAATGATGTCAAAATTATTATCATCTATTATATCCAATGCTTCAGTACCACTTTGGCACTTGGTTACATCATAATTTTTTTGTTCTAAAAATAATATATGTGGTTTCAGCAAATCAATCTCATCATCTACCCAAAGTATCTTTATTTTACTCATCAAATTTTAATTTTGTTGTTTATTTACTTAAAATATAGCCTATTTATTAACTTTACTAAGAAAACTTTAATAATTTAAATTCATTTTGAAATATACATATATGCCTAGCATATATGTATATTTGCTTCCCTAAATGCAAGATGAACTTGAAAAAAAGAAATAAGCTTAAAATATTAAACGACCCAATTTACGGTTTTATTACGATACCGAACGAACTAATTTTTGATCTGATCGAGCATAAGTATTTTCAGAGGTTACGCCGTATATCTCAGATGGGACTTTCGTATTTGGTATACCCAGGAGCACATCATACAAGATTTCATCATGCCTTAGGATGCATGCATCTTATGCAAAAAGCTGTGAGAGTTCTTAGTTTTAAAGGAATTAACATTTCTGAAAAAGAAGAAAGAGCCCTGTATGTAGCAATCTTATTACATGATATTGGTCATGGTCCTTTTTCTCACGCAATGGAACACAGTATTGTAAATGAGGTAAATCATGAGTCTATTTCTCTTATGCTTATGGAGAAAATCAATGAAGAATTTAACGGTAGTTTAACGCTGGCAATTCAGATTTTTAAAGGAGAATACCATCGTAATTTTTTACATCAATTAATTTCGAGTCAATTAGATATGGATCGTTTGGATTATTTAAAACGAGATAGCTTTTATACTGGTGTGGCCGAAGGAAATATTAATAGTGAACGTTTGATTACCATGCTTACTGTCGTTAATGATGAATTGGTAGTAGAAGAAAAAGGAATTTATTCTGTTGAGAAGTTTTTACTGGCTAGGCGTTTGATGTATTGGCAAGTGTATCTTCATAAAACAAGTTTGGTAGCAGAGAATTTATTGATTAGGGTGTTGAAAAGAGCTAAAGAACTAGTAGAAACAGGGATGACACTAAAAGCAAGTGAAGCACTAACCTTTTTTCTCAAAAACAAGATAACAGCAGAAAACTTTACTCCTAAAGTTTTAGAAACATTTTCTAGATTAGATGATTATGATATTATTTCGGCAATGAAAGAATGGTCTCGTTCAGAAGATTTTGTTTTAAGTACATTGTCTTCAATGATTATTGATAGGGATCTTTTGAAAATAAAAATTAAAAAGAAACCTTTTCAAAGTCATAAAAAAGAAAATCATATAGAAAAATTTAAGAAACAATATAAAATTTCTGATGAAGAAGCCCGTTATTTTATTTTTGAGGGAACTATTTCTAATCAAGCCTACCATCCTAATAAACAAAATATTAATATTTTATATAAATCAACAAAAATTGTAGATGTAGTTAAAGCTACAGACGAATTTAATCTTGAAGCCCTATCAAAACCAGTAACTAAATATTTTATGTGCTATCCAAAGTACAAACATTAACACATTTTTTATACTTTTGCTAGAATGATTTTTACAGCCACACAAATTGCGGGTATTTTGAACGGAGAAATTGAAGGAGACGAAACCGTCGAAGTATCTAAATTAGCTAAAATTGAAGAAGGAACTAAAGGTTCACTAACCTTTTTGTCAAATCCTAAATATACTCAATATATATATTCTACTGATGCATCAATAACTATTGTAGATAAAAAATTTGAAGCAGAGTCCAAAATCAAAACAACTCTTATTAGAGTAGAGGATGCATATAAAGCTTTTTCCCAACTGCTAGAGTATTACAATATGGTAAAGATGAATAAAGCTGGGATAGAACAACCAAGTTTTATTTCTGAAACTGCATCTTTTGGAGATACTATTTATTTTGGTGCATTTTCTTATGTAGGAGAAAATGTTAAAATTGGTGATAATGCCAAGATTTTTCCTAATGTATATGTAGGAGATAACGTAACTATCGGCGATAATGTAATTGTTTTTGCTGGTGCAAAAATACATTCAGAGACCATCATTGGAAATAATTGTGTAATTCATAGTGGAGCAATAGTAGGAGCAGATGGTTTTGGATTTACACCTAACGAAAAGGGAGAATATAGTAAAGTACCTCAAACAGGTAATGTTATCATAGAAAATAATGTTGATGTAGGAGCAGGTACAACGATTGATAGAGCTACGCTTGGGTCTACAATCATACGTACAGGAGTAAAATTAGACAATCAAATACAGATTGCTCATAATGTAGAAATAGGAGAACATACAGCAATTGCCGCTCAAACAGGAATTGCAGGATCTACCAAAATAGGTAAACATTGCCTTATTGGTGGACAAGTAGGTATTGCGGGACACCTTGTTATAGGTAATAATGTAAGAATCCAAGCGCAATCAGGTATAGGAAGAAATATAAAAGATGGAGAAGCTATTCAAGGTTCCCCTGCTTTAGGATATTCTGACTTTAATAAATCTTATGTACATTTTAAAAATCTTCCAAAAATAGAGGATAGAGTATACAAACTAGAGAAAAAGATAAACAATAATGAGTGATATTGTCGTAGGGAAACAAAGAACCATTAAAAAGGAGATAAAGCTTACAGGAGTAGGTTTACATACTGGAAAAGAAGTGACTTTAACTTTTAAACCAGCACCAGAGAATCATGGCTACGCATTTTGTAGAATTGATCTTGAAGGCAATCCTATTATTGAAGCTGATGCAAATTATGTTGTAAATACGCAACGAGGGACAAATTTAGAGAAAAACGGAGTTAGTATTCAGACATCAGAACATGTGCTTGCAGCTTGTGTTGGATTAGAAATCGATAATCTTTTGATAGAATTAAACGCTTCAGAACCTCCGATTATGGATGGATCTAGTAAGTTTTTTATCGAAGCTCTGGAGCAAGCAGGAATTGTAGAACAAGAATCAGAAAGAGAAGAATACATTGTAAAAGATGTAATTTCTTATGTAGACGAAGAATCAGGTAGTGAGATTATTGTAATGCCATCTGATGAATATCAAGTGACTACAATGGTTGATTTTGGAACCAAAGTATTAGGAACTCAAAATGCTTCTTTAAAACGTCTTTCAGATTTTAAAAAGGAAATTGCAGATGCTAGAACCTTTAGCTTTCTACACGAATTAGAAATGTTGTTAGAACATGGTTTGATAAAAGGAGGAGATTTAAATAATGCTATAGTGTATGTGGATAAAGAATTAAGTCCAAGTACAATGGAAAAACTTAAAGTAGCATTTGGAAAAGATTCTATTGCTATAAAACCTAATGGTATTTTAGATAATTTAACCTTGCATTATCCTAATGAAGCAGCTCGGCATAAATTATTAGATGTTATAGGAGATATAGCACTAGTAGGAACAAGGATCAAAGGAAAAATTATAGCGAATAAACCTGGACATTATGTAAATACCCAGTTTGCTAAAAAGCTTTCTAAGATTATAAAAATTGAGAAGCGGAATAAAGTTCCTCAATTTGATCTTTCAAAAGAACCTTTAATGAATATTAATAAAATTATGGATATGCTTCCGCATAGATTTCCTTTTTTATTAATAGATAGGATTTTAGAGATGTCAGATACCCATGTAGTTGGTCTTAAGAATGTAACCATGAATGAACCATTCTTTGTAGGGCATTTTCCAGGAGCACCAGTAATGCCAGGAGTGCTTCAGATTGAAGCTATGGCTCAGACAGGAGGAATTTTAGCGTTGAGTACAGTACCTGACCCTGAAAATTACCTGACCTATTTTATGAAAATAGATAAAGTGAAATTCAAAAAGCAAGTATTGCCAGGCGATACTTTGATATTCAAATTAGAACTTATTACTCCCATTCGTCGTGGTATTTGTCATATGCAGGCTTTTGCTTATGCCAATGGCAAATTAGTTACCGAAGCAGAACTTATGGCACAAATTGTAAAATCAAAATAATCAATAAATAATAGATGAATCAACCACTAGCATACGTTCATCCAGGAGCAAAAATTGCAAAAAATGTTGTAATAGAACCCTTTACAACCATACATAATAATGTAGTAATAGGAGAAGGAACTTGGATTGGTTCTAATGTTACTATTATGGAAGGGGCACGTATAGGAAAAAACTGTAGTATTTTTCCAGGAGCTGTTATTTCAGCTACTCCTCAGGATAAAAAATTTAATGATGAAGATACCATAACCGAAATTGGAGATAATACTACGATTCGAGAATGTGTTACAATCAATAGAGGAACGACCGATAGGATGAAAACCAAAATAGGAAAAAATTGTTGGATTATGGCATATTGCCATATCGCTCATGATTGTATTGTAGGTGATAATTGTATATTTTCTAATAATAGCACATTGGCTGGTCACATTAATGTTGGAAACTATGTTGTTTTGGCAGGTATGGCCGCAGTACAACAGTTTTGCAGTATTGGCAATCACGCATTTGTAACAGGAGGATCATTGGTGCGTAAAGATGTCCCTCCTTATGTTAAAGCCGCTAGAGAACCTTTATCATATGTTGGAATTAACTCTATAGGTCTACGTCGAAGAGGATTTACAACAGAAAAAATAAGAGAAGTACAGAATATTTATCGAATATTATACCAACAGAATTATAATAATACTCAAGCAGTAGCGATTATTGAAGCCGAAATGGAAGCAACTCCAGAACGAGATGAGGTTTTAGAGTTTATTAAAAATTCTCAGAGAGGAATTATGAAAGGATATTTCTCTAATTAAATAATTCGATATTAGATAATAATCATAAGAAATTAAGGAATAATGGCAAGTACTAGCGACATCAGAAATGGATTGTGTATCAAATACAATCACGACATCTATAAAATTATTGAGTTTTTACATGTAAAACCAGGTAAAGGACCTGCTTTTGTACGTACAAAACTAAAAAGCGTTACCACAGGAAAAGTGATTGATAATACATTCTCTGCTGGACATAAAATAGATGATGTGCGTGTAGAAACTCATAAATTTCAGTATTTATATGCAGAGGGAGATACGTTTCATTTTATGAATACCGAAGATTATAATCAGATTACACTACAAAAATCTACTTTGGATACTCCTGGTTTATTAAAAGAAGGAGAAGTGGTAACTGTTATTATCAATTCAGAAGATCAAATGCCTCTTTCTGTAGAAATGCCTGCTAGTGTTATCCTTGAAGTAACAGCTACAGAGCCTGGTGTTAAAGGAAACACAGCAACCAATGCTACTAAACCAGCTACTGTAGAAACGGGAGCAGAAGTAATGGTACCGCTCTTTATTAATGAAGGGGATAAGATTAAAATTGAAACAGAAAAAGGAACGTATAAAGAAAGAATAAAAGAATAAAAGTTAATATTCCGAATTTTTAGAATGAAATTTCCACAAGCACATACTTTACAACAAATAGCCACTATTATATCGTCAGAGTATGTAGGGGACTCTAATTTCCTAGTTTTGGGAATGAATGAAATACATGTAGTTTCTTCTGGAGATATAGTTTTTGTTGATCATCCCAAGTATTACGATAAAGCATTACAAAGTGCAGCAACAGTAATTTTGATTAATAAAAAAGTAGAATGCCCAGAAGGCAAAGCACTCCTAATCTCTGATGATCCTTTTAGAGATTTTAATATACTTACAACATACTTTAAACCCTTCAAAAAAGCAGATTCCTTAATTTCAGAAACAGCTAAAATCGGTAAAAATACAATTATACAACCTGGTAGTTTTGTTGGGAATAATGTAAAAATTGGTGATAACTGTTGTATTCATGCCAATGTAAGCATTTATGATAACACTATTATTGGTAATAATGTTACGATACATGCAGGCACTGTTTTAGGGACAGATGCTTTTTATTATCAGAAAAGACCTCATGGATTTGATAAATTAATTTCTGGGGGTCGTGTGATCATAGAGGATAATGTAGATTTTGGATCGTCATGTACTATAGATAAGGGAGTTACCGGAGATACTATTATAAAAGAAGGAACCAAAATAGATAATCAGGTACATGTTGGTCATGATACTGTAATAGGGAAAAAATGCTTGATTGCATCTCAGGTAGGAATTTCGGGTTGTGTTGTTATTGAAGATGAAGTAACGATCTGGGGGCAAGTTGGTATTACCAGTGCTATTACTATTGGTAGTAAAGCTATTATTTCTGCGCAATCGGGAGTGAGTAAATCTTTAGAAGCCAATAAGAGTTATTTTGGTACTCCTGCAGATGATTTTAGAAAAAAATATAAGGAGATTGCTGCAATACGACAAATCCCTGACTTAATAGATAAATTGAAAAAAAATGAGTAAAACAGTTAAGGATATAGTACGGTCTTTTTATGAAACAGATCTTATTCATAATACTGAAGCCTTTTCTGAATATTTACATCCCGAAATTGAATTATATTGGAATAGTAGTTTTGGGTTTAACAAGAAAGATTTTAATGATATTAAAGCCATGTTTAATGAAATGGGCCTGTCTTTTGAAACTTTACGAGCGAAATTAGTCACCTTATAGCCGAAGAGAATACAGTGACTATACGATATACATATTATGTTCAAACTATCGAAGCACCAGAGAAAGAAGATCCTATAGCTCATTTTATTACAATTTGGGAACTTAAGAATGATAAATTATATAAAGGATATCAAATAAGTCAACAAATAGATAATGCTCCAGAAAGTATAATGTCATTTATTTCAAAATAATTAGTTTTTCATTTCAACCATAATTTTCAAAAGCTTACTTTTGGAACTCTAAAAAAAATAAAAAATCATAACGCAATGAGTGTTTTAGTTAATAAAGATTCAAAAATTATTGTACAAGGATTTACAGGTAGTGAAGGTACTTTTCATGCAGGTCAAATGATCGAGTATGGAACAAATGTTGTTGGAGGAGTGACTCCTGGAAAAGGAGGGCAAACTCATCTAGATAAACCAGTTTTTAATACTGTAAAAGATGCAGTTAGAGAAGTAAATGCAGATACCACAATTATTTTTGTACCACCAGCTTTTGCCGCAGATGCAATTATGGAAGCCGCAGATGCAGGAATAAAAGTGATTATTACCATTACAGAAGGTATTCCTGTTGCAGATATGATCACAGCTGCGAATTATATTAGCGATAAAGAATGTACACTTATTGGTCCAAATTGCCCAGGTGTAATTACTCCAGGAGAAGCAAAAGTAGGTATAATGCCAGGTTTTGTATTTAAAAAAGGAAATGTTGGTATCGTTTCAAAATCAGGTACATTAACATATGAAGCAGCAGATCAGGTAGTAAAACAAGGATTAGGAATTACTACCGCAATAGGAATAGGTGGCGACCCAATTATTGGCACCACTACAAAAGAAGCGGTCGAATTATTGATTAACGATCCCGAAACAGATTGTGTCGTTATGATTGGTGAAATTGGAGGTCAATTAGAAGCAGATGCAGCAAAGTGGATAAAAGAAAGCGGAACCTCTAAACCTGTTGTAGGTTTTATTGCTGGTGAAACTGCACCTGCAGGTCGTACTATGGGACATGCCGGAGCTATTGTTGGTGGTAGTGAAGATACTGCAGCAGCCAAAAAAGAAATTATGAGAGAATGTGGAATTCATGTAGTAGATTCTCCTGCAGAAATAGGCAAAAAAGTAGCCGAAGTATTAGGATAAAAAACTTTTAGATATAAAAAACCTCTTGAATTTATTTTCAAGAGGTTTTTTATATTTAAAATATTACTTGTTAAAAAAAACTTAAATCTTGTAACATTGATAATAACTATACGTATTATATTGCACTAGTTATAAATGAATTCATAGAGTCAATTCTAGTATTGTAATACACTTTTAAACAATTAAAATAATATATGAAATTAATTAAATCAATTTTGTTATTGCTAGTTGTCGTTTGTCTTGGCAATTGCAAAAAAACATCATCAGAAACGATAGTTTCAGAAAAAATTAAAATAGAACAACATACCGATGCAGCAGGCTTCAAGTATGAAACAGTTACCAATGACCCAACTGGGTTGCGATTATATACATTAAATAATGGTCTAAAAGTATATTTAGCCAAAAATGAAGAAGAACCAAAAATTCAAACCCATATAGCTGTACGTGCTGGTTCAAATTATGATCCAAAAGAAACAACAGGACTTGCACACTATCTGGAACATATGGTTTTTAAAGGTACCGATGAGATAGGTACTCAGGATTTCGAAAAAGAAAAGATGTTACTACAACAGATTTCTGATTTGTACGAACAGCATAAAGCAGAAACAGATACAGATAAAAAGAAAGAAATTTATAAAAAGATTGACGAAATTTCTCAGGAAGCGTCAAAAATTTCTATACCTAATGAATATGATAAAATGATTAGTTCATTAGGAGCAGAAGGAACCAATGCACATACCTGGTTTGAAGAGACCGTTTATAAAACTAAAATACCGACAAACGAATTAGATAAATGGCTTACCGTAGAAAGTGAGCGTTTTAGCCAATTGGTATTACGTTTGTTTCATACAGAACTAGAAGCTGTTTATGAAGAATTTAACAAAACGCAGGATAATGATAGTAGAAAATTATATGCCGCAATGCTCAAAGGGTTATTCCCTAATCACCCGTATGGACAACAAAACACAATAGGAAGCTCTGAGCATCTTAAAAACCCATCTATGATAGCTATACATAATTATTTTGATAAATATTATGTTCCTAATAATATGGCGATGGTACTGGTTGGGGATATAGATTTTGATGAAACTATACAAAAAGTAAATAAAGCTTTTGGTGGTTTTGAGAAAAAAGAAGTCGTTCACCCTGTATTGCCAAAAGAAAACCCAATAACCAGTCCAGTTATTAAAGAAGTATTTGGACCTACAACAGCGTCTGTTTCTATAGCATTTCGTTCTGATGCCATAGGAACAAAAGAAGAAAAGTTGCTTACACTTACAGATATGATATTAGCTAATGGAAATGCTGGTTTAATTGATTTGAATTTAAATCAAAAACAGATAGTGCAAAATGCAGGTTGCTCAACGACATTTTTGAATGATTATGGGTATCATAAGTTTTATGGATCTCCAAAAACAAATCAAACTCTGGAAGAAGTAAAAGATCTTATCCTTTCTCAAATCGAAAAATTGAAAAAAGGAGAGTTTGAAGACTGGATGATCTCTGCAGTAATTAATGATTTGAAACTATATCAGACCAGAAGATATGAAAAAAATGCAGCATTAGCTTCAGCATATTACAATGCATTTATACATCGTCAAGATTGGAAAGATAAAGTAGAGTTCTTAAGTGAACTTAAAAAAATATCAAAACAGGAATTAGTTGATTTTGCAAATTCTTTTTATAAAGACAACTATGTAGTGATATATAAACGTAAAGGAGAAGATAAAAATACGATTAAGGTAGAAAACCCGGATATAACTCCGATAAAACTAAATAGAGGTAAAGAGTCTAAATTTGTTCAGGATTTCAAGAAATTAGAAGCTCCTGCTTTGCAGCCAAAATATGTGGATTATAAATCCGCTATTAAAGAAACTAAAACCGCTAATGAATTAAAAGTATCTTATATTGATAACCCAAATAACGACTTGTTTGATTTAAATATAATTTTTGATATGGGTAGAGATCATGATCGTAAAGTTTCGTTGGCAGCAGGATATTTAGATTATTTAGGTACAGATAAATATTCTCCCGAAGAATTAAAGAAAGAGTTCTACAAGTTAGGAGTTAATTATAGGGTAATTACAGATTCTGATAAAACATATGTTAATATTTCAGGATTAAAAGAAAACCTTGATGAAGGTTTAGCGTTACTGGAACATTTATGGACTAATGCTGTTCCTAATCAGGAGACATATACCAAATATGTGGATAAGATTGCAAAAAGTCGACAGGATGCGAAAACGCAAAAAAGAAATATTTTATGGAGCGGATTGATGAATTATGGAAAATATGGAGATAATTCTCCGTTGCGTAATATCTATACTATAAAAGAACTACAGGCAATTAACCCTCAGGAATTGGTAGACAAAATTAAAGAACTACGTCATTTTAAACAACGTATATTTTACTATGGTAAAGATATTGATGCAGCAGTTGCTGCTATAAACAAAAACCATAAGGTACAGAGCGAATTATTAGACTATCCCCAAAAAGTTGAATATGTAGAAAAAGAAACTGGAGGTAATGTATACTTTGTTGATTATGATATGGTACAAAGTGAAATGATATTTTTGGCAAAAGGTTCAGAATTTGATCCTGGTAAAATAGCAGCATCAAGATTGTTTAATACATACTTTGGTAGTGGATTATCCTCTATAGTATTTCAAGAAATCAGAGAATCAAAATCACTGGCATATTCTGCATTCTCTGGGTATGCTACAGCATCAGAAAAAGGAAATTCGAATTATGTGTATGCATATATAGGTACTCAGGCAAATAAAATGTATCAGGCCGTAGATGCCATCATGGATTTAATGACAAGTATGCCAGAAGTCGAAAAACAATTTAAAGCAGCCAAAGAAGCAACATTAAAAAAAATCGCAGC
This sequence comes from uncultured Flavobacteriaceae bacterium, assembly GCA_929200365.1. Lineage (GTDB taxonomy): Bacteria > Bacteroidota > Bacteroidia > Flavobacteriales > Flavobacteriaceae > Aquimarina. The sequence continues at coordinate 39,341 of CAKMZM010000003.1, forward strand.
CCAGCGTATAACCAAATCTAATATTTTCTGGACTTATGAAGCACTGAAAAAAACAGGTATTAACCATGATAACAGAAAAGAGGTCTATGATGCTATTGAGAATATGACTTTGGAAGATCTCAAGACCTTCTTCAATGAAAATATTAAGGGAGAAAATTATGATATTCTTGTTGTAGGTAATAAAAAAGATGTAGATATGAATGCTTTATCCAAATTAGGTGTTGTTAAAGAAATGGATATTGACTATCTTTTTAATTATGAAAAGAAAAATGAAGATACAAAACTATAAAATCAAATAAATGATTATTAATTTATTAAACCCTGTGAGAAATCACAGGGTTTATTGCTGTGACCTGTTTGTAATTCTTATATTTGGCATTCACATTGCAAATTACAAATGGTATAGATACCACAAAAATTAGAAATATAACGAATGAATCTTTTACAAGGTAAAACGGCTATTATCACTGGAGCTACTCGTGGTATTGGCAAAGGAATAGCAGAAATTTTTGCACAACAAGGAGCTAATATTGCTTTCACTTACAGTGCTTCTGTTGAAGCAGCTAAGATATTAGAAAAAGAATTAAATGAATTAGGAATAAAAGCTAAAGGATATCAAAGTAATGCGGCAAGCTATGAGCAGGCTCAGGAATTGGCTACAGATGTTTTAGAAACATTTGGTAGTATTGATATTTTGGTAAATAACGCAGGTATTACCAAGGATAATCTTTTAATGCGTATGAGTGAGGAAGACTTTGATAAAGTTATCGAGGTAAACCTGAAAAGCGTATTTAATATGACAAAAGCAGTTCAAAGAACTATGCTTAAGCAACGTAAAGGAAGTATAATAAACATGAGTTCTGTTGTTGGAGTAAAGGGTAATGCTGGTCAAGCTAATTATGCAGCTTCAAAAGCAGGGATTATTGGTTTTTCAAAATCTGTTGCGCTAGAACTTGGATCCAGAAATATTAGAAGCAATGTAGTTGCACCAGGTTTTATTGAAACTGAAATGACAGAAAAACTTGACGAAAAAGTTGTAGAAGGATGGCGCAATGCAATTCCGCTAAAACGAGGAGGTAGCGCAGAGGATATTGCAAATACATGTTTATTCCTCGCAAGTGATTTAAGTGCATATATTACAGGACAAGTACTGAATGTGGATGGAGGAATGCTTACTTGATTTTAAAGTTGCGATTAACACTCTAAAATAAACAGTATTTCATAACTCAACCATCGTATATTGTAATTTATAGAATGCAAACACAAACAATTTTATTGATCTTAATCGCTTTTATAACAGCATTAATTGTTGCATTATTTCAATATTGGTATAAGACAAAAAACAGGAAAAAAAACATCCTGTTTTTTGCTTTTTTACGCTTTCTTAGTGTTTTTACACTATTACTATTGTTAATTAACCCTACCTTCAAACAGAAAAACTATTATATAGAGAAACCAGTTCTGGTAGTTGCTGTTGATAATTCTTCTTCAATAAAATATCTTAAACAAGATCAGAAAGTTACTCAGTTTGCAAACCAAATTACCGATCATGAAGAGCTCAATGAAAGATTTGATATTATGTATTATTCATTTTCTGATAAATTAAATGATTCTCTACATTTTTCTTTTGATCAAAAGCAAACTAATATATCAAAAGTATTAGAAGAACTTGAGCAAATTCATAAAAGCACAATTGCTCCCACAATTATGATCACCGATGGAAATCAAACTTATGGTAAAGATTATCAATTTAGTAGCATAAGCTATAAGCAAGCTGTATACCCCATTGTTTCAGGGGATACAATTAGGGTACTAGATACCAAAATCCAGCAACTTAATGTTAACCGTTATGCATATTTAAAAAATAAATTCCCTGGCGAAGTAATTCTTACATATTCTGGTAATGAGGAGATTACAACTACATTTCAGGTAAAATCGGGTAGTAGTACAATTTTTTCTCAACTTGTTTCTTTCTCAGGAACAAATAACTCTACAGTTGTTAATTTTACACTACCAGCTAATAGGGTAGGTGTAAATCAATATGTTGCAACACTAACTCCTTTGGATACAGAAAAGAATACTGTTAATAATACAAAAACTTTTGCTGTAGAGGTAATTGATCAAAAAAACCATGTGTTGTTGATTAGTGATATAGTACATCCAGATCTTGGAGCTATAAAGAAAAGTGTTGAAAGTAATGAAAGGCGAAGTATAACAATTAGTAAACCTAATGGTAATCAGGAATTAAATGACTATCAGTTGGTTATTCTGTACCAGCCCAATACTAGATATAGAGCAGTATATGACAAATTAAATACCCTTAAAAAGAATTATTTTACGATTACTGGCTCAAAAACGGATTGGGTTTTTCTCAATAGGATACAAAAGAAATATACCCAAGAAATTACACGACAGAATGAATATTATGTGCCCAGATATAATAATAATTATGGAACATTTCTTCAAGAAGATATAGGTTTTCAAGATTACCCTCCTTTAATAGGGACTTTTGGAGAAATTAGAATGAATTCTAATCACGATCCTTTATTATACAGGACAATAAATAATATTGATACCGAAGAAATATTACTAGCGACTATAGAACAAGGGGGAATAAGAGAAGCAGTTTTATTTGGAGAAGGATTATGGAGGTGGAGAGCTCAAAACTACTTAGACACTCAAAAATTTGAAGATTTTGATGAATTTTTTGGCAAACTGATCCAATATCTGGCTTCTAATAAAAGAAAGAGTAGATTAAATACGATCTCAGAGTCATTTTATTATGGTAATGCTAGTGTTGTTATTAAAGCAGAATATTTTACCAAGAATTATGAATTTGACAGGAGAGGGAATTTAAGAATTTCAATTAAAAATAAAGAAACAGAAGCTACTCAAACGATACCCATGCTATTGAAAAATAATTCATACGAAGTAGATTTGAGTAATCTTGAAGCAGGAAATTATGAATATACAGTAACAGTTTTAGGAGAAAATATAGCACGTTCTGGAAATTTTGCTATTCTGAAATATGATGTAGAACAACAATTTCTTGGAGCAGATGTAACAAAACTAAAACAAGTAGCTACTAATACTGGTGGAAAACCATACTATTTAAATCAAAAAGATATCCTTATAAAAGAGCTACTAGAAGATCAAAGATATCAAGCAATACAGAAAAATAAGGAAAATGTAGTATCTTTAATAGACTGGAAATATCTTTTGGCAATAGTTATTTTGTTACTTACTATAGAATGGTTTGCACGAAAATATAATGGACTTATTTAAAATTAAAAACTCAAAATTATTATGGAAAAATTACCAAAAATAGGATTGCCTATTCTAATTCTAATAGTATTAGCAATTATCTTTATTTCAAAATCAACAGAGACTATTGGTTCTGGAGAAGCTGGTGTGCTTTATAAAACATTTGGTGGAGGTGTAGTTACAGATGCTCCGCCTTTGGGAGAAGGTTTTCATATAGTTGCCCCTTGGAATAAAGTAATTGTTTATGAAGTACGACAACAAGAAGTTTTTGAAAAAATGCAGGTACTTTCTTCTAATGGATTAGAAATTAAATTAGATGCCTCTGCATGGTTTCAACCAGACTATGAAAATTTAGGGCTATTACATCAACAAAAAGGAGAAAATTATGTAACACGAGTGTTACTGCCCACCATACGATCTGCTGCCCGTAGTGTAGTAGGAAGATATACTCCAGAACAACTGTATTCAAGTAAGCGAGATGCGATACAAAAAGAGATTTTTGAAGAAACTAAGAAAATTGTTGGTAATCAATACATTCAACTAAATGAAGTTTTGGTACGTGATGTAACACTACCACCAACTATCAAAGAAGCGATTGAACGTAAATTAAAACAAGAACAAGAAGCTTTAGAGTATGAATTTAGATTAGAAAAAGCTAAAAAAGAAGCAGAAAGACAAAAAATTGATGCAGAAGGTAAAGCAGTAGCTAATCAGATTTTAAGCGCTTCATTAACAGATAAAATTCTTAAAGAAAAAGGAATTGAAGCCACATTACAATTGGCCAAATCACCCAATGCCAAAGTAGTTGTTGTAGGATCTGGACAAGATGGAATGCCATTAATTCTTGGTAATCAATAAACAAACAAGTCTGGATACAAATATATTTTATCTTTCGAGATAAAAAGTGCAGATGCAATATTTTAAAGATTTAAACGATAAGCGATTGTTGACTAGAGGTAATTCTATTCTGAATCGCTTATTTAGTTCTAGTGTATATTCTATTCGTCAGTTGACTCAAAGTGATTCGGAGGCTAAAGTCATGTATCGTTTTTACCGTAGGTGTTTAGTACAACAAGAGTGTTTGCTGTTGTAAAAAGAGGAACTCCTTATGTTTTGTTAGCAAACCATTAAAAATCTAAATACTCCAATGACCAAAGGGAAGCGGAAGGTTCATTTTGGGAAAACTTAATATAATCAACTATTATTTTTACTATAGAATTCGTTTTGAGTAAGTGGTATAGTAAATAAAATAACAAGAACCAGTTACATAGTATGTGTAGCTGTTAAAAAAGAAATTAGGGTTTAGAACTCTTATGGATATTATTCCATTAGATACTTCGCTGATAAAAGGATCTCATGGTCGAGTACCAGATAATCAGGAAGATTTTCCTATAATGATTAGTAATGAGAAAACACATATTAATAAGGATATCATAAATGCAACCAATGTATTTGAAATCATCGAAAAACATATTTTAAACAAATCTTAGTGTATTGTTTAAACATTATATCTCTTGAAAAATAAGGCTTGTTAGACTGAAATAGAGTTTTGTGATTCTCTTTATAAAACTCATCTTAAATAAGTGATTTTAAGCTGATGGGTAGAGTTAATAACCAACTAATAAATATATAATCATGAAAATATTTAAAATGGGTACTAATTCTGAGGTCAAACTAAATGTAAAAATTAGTACCGAAGCTTTAGTAGGTACCAATGTGAAATTAGATAGTAAAATCATAAAAAAAAGTAGCACATACAACTTTTCTACGAATTTAGGTAATAGT
>CAKMZM010000003.1:44489-47231 GCA_929200365.1 uncultured Flavobacteriaceae bacterium
TAAAATCATAAAAAAAAGTAGCACATACAACTTTTCTACGAATTTAGGTAATAGTAATGATATCGTAAATAAAAAACTTAATGTAGTAACTAATTGTTTTGTAACTGATGAAAACATTGATCCAATCTTACAAGATACTCTTTTTGAAATCACTTTAAAAGATGATGGAAACGAACAAAGTTACGAAGGTAAAAAACTAAAAATAGATGATGAGTTTTTCATTGTTTTTGATGTTATTGAATTAATTAAAAACTCAGGATGATGAATTACAAATCTATCTTATTATATATAATTGTTTTAGTATATCTATCATATTCTGGTTGGGCACAAAAAGGTAAAACTGACCAAAATCTGAGTGATTTTACAATGAATAACCCCAGTTCTCCTGCATTTTTATTAGTAGGGGAGTCCCCAACAGAAATTTATACACCTACTAACCTGAAAGCATTAGCACTACATGTATTCAATAATTTTGGAGAAAGCTTATCTATAGAAGTAGCTCCTTATTATTTTATTAACCGCAAGAGTAAAAATAAGACATACTATAAATATATTGGTATAGAAAAAGATCAAATCACTGGAGCGGTTAATCAAAAACCATTTAGAGGATTAAATACAACAACATTATCCTTTGCTTATATTGATAAAGAATTTGAAAACATTGAAGATAAAAGAAAAGCATATACTCTAGGATTACGTACAACTTTGTTACGTTTTTATGATAAAGATAGAATATATAAAGAAGTAAAAAAAGTTAGTGATATTCTTAAAAACCTTGATAACCCCCCTACTGAAGTATTAGCAGATGCTAGTGGAGATGATCCTGTAAAACGAGCAATAGCAAAGAAAACTATTATTGAGCACTATAAAAAAGAAAAGGAGAAAATAAGTTCACAATTAAAAGAGTTTAAAAAAACGGTTAAACCATATGTTAGTATAGATGGAGCTATTGGGTATAGTGTGTTGTTTAAGGGAGATAAAATAGATTCAGGTACAGCTAATCGTTTTGGGGGTTGGATAACCGGACAAGGAAGTTTGATCTTAAACGAGGGGTCAGATGGTGAACAAAATAATTATCTTAATGTGTTGGTAACTACTAGGTATATTGAAGATGAGTTCAATAGTAATATTAATAACCAATTCTTCAAAGCATTTTATCGGGATTTTGGAGCAAAAGTAGAACTTGAAATAGGTCGATTTTCACTGGCATATGAATATATTTCTCGTAATGGAAGTATAAATAGTGAGCGTTCTGTAGGAACTTTAAAATACTCACTTTCAAAAGATATTACATTAGTAGGTGGTTTCGGAAAAGATTTCCCAGTAGATGATAATTTGGTTACAGTATTCGGAATAAATTGGGGAGTAAATTTTGGAGGAAAAGTTGCAATGGAAGAATAAAAAAGAGGATTGTTAAAAACTAATTTTAAATACTTTATGAAAACTAAATTTATCTATTCACTTCTAATTTTTGCTATGCTTTTTATAGCATGTAAAACAGAGACAAAATCAGATTTAGAATCAAAGCCCTATCAATCCATTGAAGCTCCTGTGGCTAAAAAGAACGCTAAAGAGCTAAAAGCACATGGAGATACACGTATTGATAATTATTTCTGGATGCGTCTAAGTGATAAACAAAAAAATGCCGAAATACCAGATGCACAAACTCAGAATGTACTGGATTATCTTAATGCTGAAAATCATTACAAGGATGAGGCTATGAAACACACAGGAGACTTGCAAAAAAAATTGTATGATGAGATTGTTGGGCGTATTAAAAAAGATGATTCTTCTGTTCCGTATAACGACAATGGATATTCGTATTATACTCGATATGAGAAAGGTATGGATTATGCTTTATATTGCCGTAAGAAGTTAGGTGACAAAGCTATAGAAGAGATCATGCTTAATGAACCTGAACTGGCAAAAAATCATGCTTACTATACTATAGGAGGTCGATCGGTAAGTCCTGATAATAAATGTTTAGCCTATAGTGTAGATACTGTTTCCCGACGTCGTTATGTAGTATATTTTAAGAACTTAGAGTCAGGAGAAACATTACCTGATAAACTTAAAAATACAGGAGGTAGTACCGTTTGGGCAAATGACAATAAAACTGTTTTTTATGCATCTAAAGATCCTATAACACTTAGACAAGATAAGATATATAAACATGTATTAGGAACAGATCAGTCTCAGGATGAGCTGGTTTTTCATGAAGAAGATGAAACATTTAATTGTTATGTATTTAAATCCAGATCAGACAAATATATAATGATAGGTAGTAATCATACCTTATCTACCGAGTATAGATATTTAGATGCAGATGTACCTAGTAGTGAGTGGAAAATCATTCAGCCAAGAGAAAGAGATTTAGAGTATGATGTAGATCATTATGATGATCATTTTTATATAAGAACAAATCTTAATGCCAAGAATTTCCGTTTAGTAAAAACACCTATTAAAGCTACGACAAAAGAAAATTGGGTAGATGTTATTCCACATCGAGATGATATTCTATTACAGAGCTTTGTGCTCTTTAAAGAACACTTAGTTTTACAAGAACGTGTTAATGGATTACGTACTATTCGTATTATGAAATGGAACGGAGATGATGATCATTATATTGAGTTTAACGATCCTGCTTATCTGTCATACCCTACAACTAATCTTGATTTTGATACTAATATTTTACGATACGAATATACCTCTTTAACAACTCCTAATAGTACAATTGATTAT
>CAKMZM010000004.1:0-31339 GCA_929200365.1 uncultured Flavobacteriaceae bacterium
TGCTAAATCTGCCGAAGTACAACTTTTTCCCTATTGTATTGAGTCAATACGCTACGTAAACTACTTCAGGATATAAATACAACAGGTCTTATTCTATAAAGTAGAATAAGACCTGCCAAACTAAAATTCACCGACTCAACTTAGCTATTTATTTTTTTCAGACAGTTCTCATATCGATTTCTTATGTATATAATCGTTCAGTTTTTTATATTATCCTCAGAAAAAATTCCTGAGTTTTCCGTTCTGATTCTTGTTTCTTTTTCAGGAGAAGCAAAATCTGTTATATCCTTGTTTTCTATAGCTTCCTTATAGAAGTGATTTACTTATTTAGTGGTTAAGGTTAAATCATACTCCTTTTTGATTCACGACTTACATTACAAATATGCTATATTTTTCAGAAATATCACCCCCCTTTTTCAGTGAAAAAACACCCTGTTTCCAAGGTGTTTTAGTCAGATCATATAAAACTCATTTTTCTAATGCTAATCATCTTTATTCTATAATTAACTTTCTAACTTGGCTTGCAGATGAAGTTTCTAACAGTACAAAATATATTCCTGATGGTAACGACATATCATAATCAAATATATAAGCACTATTGCCTTCTCCTGATTTCGAATCGATGAGGGTATTGTTAATCATATTAAAAATCTTAACACTAATAGGTTGTGACTTCTGTAAATCTACTTCTACTTTAAAACTTCCGTTGAAAGTAGGATTTGGGTATACCAGATAATCAATATAGCTCTGGATATCCAGCTCCTCTTCTTCTCCCTCGTTTTCTATTTCTTTTTCTACCACAATAATTGTTTTTGTAATTGTGGTGGTACATAGCCCTCGGTATGTTTTTAATGTAATTTCATATTCTCCTGGAGTTTCAAAAACTGCCTCTGCATAGTCATCATCTTCATGTATTACAATAGCTTCTTCTGGGAATATCCAGTCTACGTTATCTGGTATCGGCTCACTATTATCTACTATCACAAATTCTTCTCCTACAAATACCTGAGTAGAGGCAAAAAAGTTTGCCGTGATATCTTCTGCCGAACTGTCTACAAAAACACTGTCAGATCCTATACATCCTATAGAATTGGTAACAACTACTTTGTAAATACCTGGCTCACTTACGTCAATAACAGCATCTGTACTGTTATACCCGTTTTCTGAAGTCCAGAAATAAGTAGCATCAGGATCTGTTATTGTTGCATCTAATACAATACTCTGTTCATTACATAATGTAACATCTTCTCCTGCATCAACCAGTAATGCTTCAGGGTTATCCAGAACATACTCTCTTGTAATCTGGCATCCTTTGACATCAGTAATAGTTACAGAATATGTACCAGCACAGATGTTGGTAAGGTCTTTTCCTGTTTGCCCGTTACTCCACTGATAACTATATGGAGCGGCTCCTCCTAATACTTCTAAAAGAATAGTACCATCGTATCCTTCATAACAGGTAGGATTTGTTTGTGAATGGTGTACATCTAATGTTACCGGAGCGGTTGTAACTACCTGATTTGTGACATAACATCCCAATTTGTCTGTTATCTCAACACTATATGTACCACCGATAACATTTTCTAGTCTGTTGCCAGTATCTCCGGTATTCCATAAATAGGTATAAGGAGCTGTTCCTCCTTCTACCTGTGCGGTGATTACCCAATCTTCTCCATCTCCGCAATTTTTATAGTCTGTATCTAATTTTAATCCTAATTCTTTGGGTTCTGTTAGCGAAAAAACTGCACTGGTTACTCTGGTGTCTGCAGCATCGGTAACAACAACATAATAATTTCCTGATGTAACGCCTTCGAGTAAAAAATTATCAGAACCAACAACACTACTCTTATCTGCATCAAACCACTGATAAGTATATTGTTTTGTTGCATTAAATGGCGTACCTCCTTGTACTCTGGCATTTAAACTAGCTGTTGCATTTCCGTTACATAAAACCACATTTACCTGTTTTATTACTATTTTTAAGACTGGAGGATCATATAGATCAACATCCGGGATATGCAAACTACATCCGTTAACATCGGTAATCGTTAAAGAGTACTTTTCTGATCCTATGTTATTAAGCACATTTGTTACTGCGCTTTGCAGTACATTGCCAAAATCTCTCCATTCGTAATGATAAGGAGGAGTTCCTCCTGCCATATTTACGGTTATACTTCCGTCTCTTGCTCCTGCTACTGATGGATTTACCCTAATAATATCTCCATCAACAAATAATGCAGGTGGCTGATCAATCTTAATCGTTTGTGTTATCGTACAGTTATTGGCATCGGTAACTGTTACTGTATAATTACCTGCCTGTAACGAAGATAAGTCTTCGCTGTTTTGTCCTGTGCTCCATCTATATGAATAAGGCTGTACTCCACCTTTAATTGTTATATCTATACTTCCATCTGCATCTCCTCTACATGACAACTGAACTACATCTTGCTCTATATCAATAGCTTCGGGTTCTTCTACAGTATAAGTATCTCTATGTGTATTTCCATTGGCATCGGTTACAACAACCGTATAGATTCCTGCGCCAACCACTGTAGTTTGCGGTGCTGTAAAAAGAATAGCTGTTGGATCTTTCTCCTCATACCACTGATATGTATAGTCTCCTATTCCCCCCTGTGTAGTTGCAGATAAAGGGACTACTGTGTTTTCTCCGTAACATTGCACCTGTTCCTCTGCTGATAATGGTATGATGTTAACGATCAATTGGTTGGGCTCTATAATCTCTTGAGTTATTGATACACTACAGGCATTAGCATCGGTAACTACTAATTCGTATCTTCCGATCTGTAGAGCATTAATATCCTCGCCTGATGCTGAAAATTTGGGATCATCAAGGTTTTTCCATACATAATCATATGGGGTTGTTCCTCCTTTTACCTCCAGGGATATGCTTCCGTCTCCTGCTTTGAAACTGGTGAGATTAACAGCTTTAACATCATAGATTTCTAATGCTGCATCGGGTTGTTTGATAGTTATAGCTTCACTAAGAGATACTGTACACAGGTTATCGTCTATAATAACTACTTCATAAGTACCTGCCGGCATATTTTTAAGATCTTCTGTGTTAGCTTCAAAATCAGGATCTTCGGTATTTGTCCATTTATACGTATAGGGCAGGTAATCTCCTGTTTTTGGATTTTTTGGACCTCCTGTTACTGTGATATCGATTGCTCCTGTTAATTCTCCGTAACAAAGGATTTTTGTAGAAGCGCGCTCTAATTTTACTACAAGATCTTCTGGTTGGGTAAGATCGATCGTTGTTTCTGCTGTGACTCCCTGAGAATCTCTGGTTACTACTTTATATTTTCCTGCCTTTAACTTTTCTAACCGATCTAGTGTATAATCTGTATTGACAGGAACATCTCTACCACTTTCTACTTTATACCATCGGTATTCAAAATCTGCAGGGGTCGATTCTATAGGATATCCCCCACTTACTACAGCCAAAAGTTCTCCCAAAGCATCATCATGACAAAGGACAGGGGTTTCTATCTTTATTTTTACATGCATAGGGTTTGGTTCTTTTACTTCAAAAGTTTTTTCGACTATACAGGCATTACCATCTGTTACAGAAACTGTATATATACCATGCGACAGATGGTCTATATCTCTGGTAGTTTTGCTAAAATCAGCATCTTTTTCTTTACTCCAGCTATACGTGTATGTTCCTACTCCACCGATAACATCATCTAGAGTAATACTACCATTAGTACCGTTTACTGTCGTTGCATGCACAATTGATTTTGCCGTAACAATAATTTCATCGGGTGACGTTAATGTAACGGTTTGCGGAGTTGAAATTTCACATCCATTAGCATCTTTTAACCAAATAGTATATGATATTGCTTTTAATCCTTCTATAGTAAAATCGGTTAAGTCATCCTCTGAGATATACGTTTTTTTATCATCTATAGAAAAATAATAGGGTGGAGTACCTCCCTGAGGGCTGGTGATGATTTTTCCATCATTACCCGAAAAACATGAAACATTTTCTCTTTTAGCTATAGTGAGAATTAACTCTTTTGGTTCTTCGAATTTTATAGCAGCATCTGTAGAGGTATATCCATCTTTTACATGAACACTATAGTTACCTGCCTTGACATCTGAAAGGGTATTAGCCTCCTGCCCTTTTATTGATTCACCATCCTTATACCATTGATAGGTGTAACTTAAAGATCCTCCCTTAACCTCTGCTGTTAAGGTTCCTGATCCTTTATAACATGGTACAGGGGGCGTTTCTTTTATCTCTGCGATAAGCTGATCTGGTTGTTCAACTTCGATAACAGATGATCTTACTTCACAACCATTGCCATCTCTTACAACAGCCACATATTTGCCTGCTTTCAGCCCTGAAACAGATACACCGGTATTAGCAACAGAAGCTCCGTCTTTCTCCCAAGCTATGGTATAACCTGGTTTTCCTTCTGCTACACTAATCTCTATTGCTCCCTTGTTATCACCAAAAATATTATTATGAACCAAATTAACCGTTTTGATGTTAATCGCATCAGGCTGATTTATTGTTATCCCCTTATCAGGTTGTATCTCTGAATTACAATCGTCTGCCTTGCTATCTCTTACTCTAAAACGATATCCTGTCATTGTATTGGCTTCTAATGCAAAAACGGGACTGTCTTGCCAAACGGTGGTAGTTATTCCTGTCCATACTGCATATTGATAGGCTCCCGAACCTCCTGTAGCTGTAATGGTTACTTTGGCTTTATCGCCATTACATAAGATGGGTTGAACATCGATATCGGTAATAGCAACAGGGAAAGGAATATTATCAAATTGGATTCCTGACTGTTCTGCCTTACCAGATCGCTGATCTGTAATCTCAACTTCATAATTACCTTTACCTCCTGTAATTGAAGCTCCTGTTCGATAAGGGTTACCATCTTTTTTCCACGAAATAGTGTAATCTGGATATCCACCTTTGATATTGGTCACTTCTAATGTTCCATCGGTTGCATCAGAACAGCTGGGGTCTGTTTTGTTTATCTCAAATGTTATTGGTAAGGGATCCTCTATTGCGGTAAAGGTATGGCGTTGTATACATCCAATAGCATCTGTATATTCGATCACATGTTCTCCTGCTGGTAAACCATCAATATCAAAACCAGAGGTGTGAGCTTTCTGTGATTTTGTATTGGTGTCTGATCCTTTTATATAAATAGTAGCATCATAATACGACCCCATGCCATCTGTTTTAGGTGTACCGCCTTCAACTTTTTTCAAATGAATACTAGCGTCCTCGGCATCTGGTTCGCCAGGAGGGGTAATAACAACACCTGTATGTACGATTTGCGTTGCAGCTTTTATTTTTACTGATTTAGCAGAGGTTTCACATTTATCATTTCTTCTTATTTTTACTTTATGACCAGTTGTATTATTAGGAGATAAATTACTGATAACAGCATTAGGGTATGTAAAAGCTGTCCATGTTCCATCATTTAGTGAATATTGATATGATCCTGTTCCTCCTTTAGTAACCTTAATTTCTATTTTTCCGTCTTTCTTGCCATAGCATGTTTCATCAGTACCCTCAGCTGTAAACTCTATCTCGGGCGGACTGCCTATTGTAAACTCCTTTGTCGTTTTATAATCGCAATTGGCTACATCTTTTCCATCTATCGTACCCCCGGTAACATTAACTCTGTAATCTCCTTTTTTTACACCTTTCCAAACAAATGATTTATCTCCAACTATTCTAAAAGTTTTATTTTCGTGAATATCGAAATTTCCCAAAGGTTTTTTTATTTCTAAAGCAAGATTCATGACTTCGCCATTTTTTAGGGGTCTGTCGAATGTAATGGTAAACTCCCCATCCTCGCTGCCGGCACAAGTTGTTGATTTTTTATTATTTACACTAGTCATCTTTGGCAAATCCGGCATATAGACAACGGTAAGTATGTTGGAGAGGACTTGCTCTCCTCCCAACACACCTATTGTACACCCTGTATTAATCCGTACTTTCAATGGTTTACTTATTACTTTATCACGATCTGCTGCATTGAGGTACAGATCACTTAGTACCAAGGCAATCTCAGACTTCCCTATTTTGCTGGTATTTGGTATAGGTCGCCACCCAAAGTCTGCCAATTCTGTCCTGGGAGTGAAATTCATAACTACATCTACTAGTCTTTCTAGAATAGGCTGATACCTCAATACACATTCTGTTGCATCACCATTTTCAACACATTCTTCTAAGCCTTTACGAGCTTGTTCCAAAGCTGCTCTAGCTTCGCGAATTTTATGATGCTCTATCTCTCTTTTATCTACAATATCAAAAAACTCCCAATTATAAATACCATTACCCACGCCAAAACCGGTAGTTGCATTAATATTTACTGCACCACCCTTACATGTATTATAAGGATCTTTAACATTGTTACCTTCTTTAAAAGATAGTTCTATTACAGGAGTTATCGATACATCAACATGACCTTTAAAATGTGGATGATAAACTTCTTCTATATCGTCTTTTGGTACATTTTCATACCTCTTATTAATACAATGCCATACTTTAATTACTTTTGTTCTTGCTTTACCAGCTGTTTTACAACTCCCCCCTAATGGTTTTCTATTCTTCTTTGATACAAACTCTATTGCAACAATTTTCCTTTTTGGTGAAAAGATTTTTTTACGTTTATAATTTCTGTTATAAAAATCGTCATAATTAAAATCAATTTTCTCTCTTCCATTATCATCATATATATAAGTTATACTTTGTATTCCTGGTGAACCGCATGAACTACCTGCCATCCCAATATATCCACTAATATTCAACTCAAAATCTTGCGCATGTATCATAGGTACAGAAACCAATAGTGCCAAAATCAATACTATCCTTTTCATATCTTTTTCTTTAATATTCTACTTCAATTTTTTTAATTGGGGATTTTGCCCTCGAATCAAATACTGCCTGTAATAGATAGGTGTATTTTGTATTTACTGTGAGTTGGTGATCTACAAACCTGTTTTTTGTATTCGAAAACACTTTATATCGTGTGGGTTGTTTTCCTTCTTCTGCCTTATATAATAAAAACTCTTTTACTGGTTGTGCTTTATATTTCCAGTGTAATGTGATATGTTTTTCTTCTCGATTTACTACCGCAGCAAACCTATCTATTTCTGGTTTGGATTTGTTATCTGGTAAACTAATGGTTAAAGGCGTTACCGGTTCTGATTCTAATCCGGACTCATCTACTGTAACCAGAGTATATAGATAGGTTAGCGCGGGTACTGCAGTTGCATCTTTAAACTGATTCTGGGGGAAATCGGTTTCTGCCAGCAACTGCCATGGGATTTTTTTTCCTTTTTCTTTTCGGTATACCAGGGTTTTTACTGCATCTGCACTACTACTGGTAATCCACTCTAATGCTATAACTCCATCATCTGCCGCAAAGGATGTAAAAACGGGTTTTGTGGGAGGTATCAGATCGGGTTTCTTAAGCATTACCACATCAGAAAATCCTGAAGGGTTATAGCGATTATCAAAAGCCTGAACTTTATAATAGATTTTGCTGTTCAGGGTTTTTATGTTTACTGTATCTGTAATCCTGTTTTGCGGTATAGTACTAAAGGTAATCTGAGTAAATTCTTCATTCTCGATATTTGCTCTAAACACACGATATCCCAAAAAATCGGGTTCGGCATTGGCATTCCATTGCAGTTGTACGACACCTGTAGAGTCAACAACCCCGGTAAGTCCAAAAGGAGTTGCTGGTGGCGTATCATCAATGGGTTGTACCATTTGCGGAAATGACATTCGCTTTGTACCATCTACACCAACAGCTGTTATTTTAAAATAATTGATGGCATTGAGGTTTTTGAACTTAAGACTTCTGGTAGTTTTAGAAATATTGGGTACAACAACCTGATATCTATCTTTGGCTGTATCTGATCTGTTTAATTCAAAATGACTCAGAGATTCTAATCCTTCCTGAGGGAACTCCCAGGTAATTACTGCTGTACTGTTATCTGGTTGTAATTCCGCTTTTTTTATGGCAGGATTATATAGCATTGCTTTTTTAGCAACTCCGGAAACAATTTTTGATGACGGACTTTTTTCTCCAAAAGGGGATATTCCTTTTATCCTGTACTGATATTCTTTATTGTTTTGTGGTAAGCTGTCTATATAAAACATACGATCGGTTGTTTTTTCCTCTTTTTCGCCCATATTAATAACGGGTATATCACTAACAGGGTTAAAAGTAGTTCCGTTATCTTCTGATCGTTCTATGATATAACTGTTATAAAAATCTGCCAGTGAGGTAAAATTCCAGCTTAGCAGTACACTTTTATCTTTAAATATTCCTACAAAATCTCTTGGTTTTGGCAACTCGATATAGTCTGATAACCCAAGGTATACTCCTCCTTGTGCTACCACCATTTTTTCTTCGGGGATTGCCGTTTTTATGGTATATAAGTATTTCTCGCCAGATTTTACATCGGTATCTACATAGGCGAGTCCCGAATATGTTGCTACTTCAAAATCCTGATCTGCTGCATATAGTGCAAAGGAGAAACGTTGCTCCAGAGCCTGAGACAGGTTAACAATACCCATTATATCGGTACCTCCTTCACTTAATTCTACATCAAAGCCATCACCATATATAGCCTGTGCGGCAATAGCAGCATAATCGTTCTTGCCGGCAAATTCTTCCCATGCCGCTAATGGTTTGGGTAGCATAGGAGTTGGTGTTATCTTCTTTACTTCTTCGTTTTTAAGGATTTCTCCTGCTCTCACAATAGTTTTACGTTCTATAGTAAATCCATATTTATTGGCACGTTTCCAGGCTACAGGAGTGGTAACTGCCCATCGCAACATAATAGCTTTTTTGGTAACCCTGCTAATTACCTGTACAAACGGAGGGTCTTCTCCTATAGGTTTTTGGCTGTGTACAGCAAATGACAACAGCAATATTATTCCTAAAAATACATTTCGCATCTTTCTGACTTTATTAGTTTTTATACTCATACGAGAATGGTACATTACTACTCTCTATCTGTCCTGGCAACATATATTTTAAATCAACCTTATAGGTTTTGTCGATTTCCATTACCGGAAACTCTCCCTTAACTAAACCTGAATATCTTTTATCTGTCTCCCACGGGAGTCTAGAAGTAATCAACTGATATCTTAAGTCTTTATAATCTTTATAATAGTACAGGCTTAGATCGTATCGATATGGGTTATAACCATTCATTTGATCTGCCATATCGTTTTCGAGATATGATATGTATGATGATTTGGGTTCTACCCCTTCTACAGGAGGAACACCCACTTTGTTTATATCTCTTTTTACTGTAATACCATCATAACCTCCCAACGGATAATTATCATAGAGCAAAGGCTTAATCTTTTGCTTATAATAGGTATCATTAAGCTTTGCTACCGTTTTGACCAAAGGAAGCCCTCCCGAATATTTGTTTCCTTTTAATTCTACCAGATCAAAAGGTTCCTGAGGGGCTATTCTTGAGGTAAGCACGATCCCATAAGGTCCTACAGCTAATGAATATAGATGGTGGCTTATATCCATTGCTTTCATCTTTTGTTTAAAAGTGGTATACTCACTTGTTTTGAAATCATAGGTAAGCAGCTCTCGTTCTTCTCCCTGGGTAACCACTCCTTTGGCTTTTCGGTTTTTTATTTCTGCTACATTTTCAGCATCTTCACCTCCTATATTCTGTTTGGTATAGGATTCTGTAACATTGCCGGCATTACCATTCTCTGGAGGGATCAGTTTTATACTAACTGTATATTTGGCTTGAGTACTTATAGCTTCGGGAATTTTATAGGCAATTCGTTTTTTGCCCCGGTCGTATGTAAAGTTTACAGTCAAATCTTCTCCTGTATCAGTGGTCATGATCATAGTTTTATGCCAGTTAGGTACCAGATCAAACAGATATTTTTGTCCTTGTTTTAAATTAATATATCCAATATTATGTTGCTTGATAAAGAAATTCTTTTGCCCCAATACCGGATACATATAGTCGATATTGGTTAATGGAATTGTTTTTGGGGCTTCACCTGTAGTAAAGTTTATTTCTTTGGTCTCTGTAAATGCACTTCCATTTTCTTTGATGATCTGCCATTTTCCCTTTTCTTTCTTTTCAAAATGTAACTGTACAAATGCGTGGAGCTGGCTATTTTGTGGTAATATTTCATGAGAATAAAACATCGCCTCATCATTATTTTGATTCCATTTTATTTCTCCCTCCAAAGGTTTTCCTTCTTTGGTTACCTCAAATTTATCCATAATGATACGGTATTTTTGATCTCCAGAATCATCCGGGATTGTAAGTGTTTTATTAATTGGCATATTGAATACAGCTTGTGGTGCAGCAAAAACATCTACATCTGCCGATCCCTCTTTTGGGGTCATATCACTTATAACCACCATACCATCTAATACACTACCTCCTTCTATTTCGCATTTTTTCCCCAGTTCTATTTTAAATCTAAAGCTTCCTTTAACCAGGCCTCCGAGAATATTATAACGCCCTCCCAGATATCCTCTAAACCATGTGGGTCTTGGGAATCGGGCTTGCATTAGTATGGCTCCTCCTCCGCTAAAAACAGATATTTTCTTTTTGAATCCAAATACTCTTATTTTTAACCCTATGTTTCCCTGCAGATATGCATAGGCTTGCCCGTTGATATACCAGCCGTTCATTCCTATTTGTTTTGAAGAGCCTTTACAACGTGCTTCTCCATAATCTTTAAGCATAACATCAAACCCAACTCCGGCATCAAAATTTGCATAGAATATCAGAAACCTAAATTTTGAACTATAACTTATTCTGGATCCAAATGCCATGCCTTTACCACCACTAAGTGCATTAAGATCACGTGTATAGTTTAATTTTTCTGCATCTACTCCCAAAAGTTCGGCTACAATATCAGGGGGTGGCGGGCTACCTGGGATATTATCTCCCGACATGAAATAGCCTTGCGTTTTCATTTTAACAAACCCCAGATCCAGTGCTATTCCTATAGGATCATTAGGGGTTCCTATCAAAACATGCCACTTACTTGAATCTACATAAAAATCCATCCATCCTGCCCGGCCTTTGTCTCCAACACCTTCGATAATCCCAAAAAGATTTACATATACCTCTGCAGTAGAATGAAAAATTTTATTTTTAAAATCTAATTTTATATATACATCTGCACTAATTGCTCCATCTGGTACAAATGACGCTGCTGGTACTTCTACATCATTAGCTATTTCTGCTAACTGATTATCAATTTTTTCATAAAAATCGGATGGTAAGGAAGAAACAAGTTTGGCATCACCTTTCATATACACTTCTTGTAATGCTCCTGTTTTTAAAAAGGACATACCAAACTCTACTGTTGCATTAAAAAGATCTGGTGATCCTGCGGTAATGATCCCTACCGAAGCTTTCATTCCAAAACCGTTCTCATTGTAGGGTTCATAAATTACTCCTGAGCTGGATGTTCCTATCTGATTGTATTGTGCTCCTTTCTGTTTTGTAACTCCGGCCATCTTCATACGGTTATAAAAACCTCCTCCAAAGGCATTAATTTCAAATCCGGGAAAAACAGGAATCCCCTGTGGTAATGTCACGCTGGCATCTGCATACCAGTATCTAAAAGTGTCGGTTCTTCCGAACAATGCTTTGGCTTCGACTTCCAGTTCCATTCCCATTGTAAACTTGGCTCCTACTGCTCCAGCAAAACCAGTACCATAAGTGGGATCGTCTTCAAAAATAAAAATGGCTCCGCTTAGCTCCATTCCTGTCACAGACATTTGCAAGTTGATTCGTTCCAGATCTATTCCATCATATTTCCAGCGGTCTCTGCCTTCACTTTCATCTAAAAGAGCATTGATGCTTAGTTTGGCTCCAGCTCCATTAGCTCCGTCTTTTTCTGAGGTAAGATTGATATTAAAATCAAAAACAAGTGCTGCTTTATTATCTGAAGGAGTTTCTAATCCTATTTCATTAATCGTTAAAGGGAAATTAGCAATTTTCATTTCTCCTTTATATCCAAAATAACCAACCGAAAATTTTGGAGCTTCGGTTTGTATAACCATGTCCTGAAACACAATCCCTTTAAAATCGATAGTTTTATCTTTTTTTGTATCTTCGGTTGTTTCTTTTTCTTTTTTCAATCCAGACGCAATATTTACAGATCCGCTTAGGTTTGCTTTGGGCCTAAACTTGTCGTCTTTAACCTCTAGTTCTATATAAGATTCTGGTTTCAGGTTTACTTGTGCATTCCATACATCAAAATCGAGATCCTCGGTATTGCCTACTCTAAGTATATATTCATCGGGTTGGATCACTGCAGTATAATTTACTGTACTATTTTCGGATACCGGTAGTATTATTTGCCCTTCAAATTTTCCTCCCTTTAGTTTATTTACTTCGATATCTATTGAAAAATGGTCTAATGAAAATGCCCAGCCCGAGGCGGTTCCTTCTTCGAGTTTTATGATATTATCTGCCATAAATTTACCCGTAACTCCCTGACCGTCGATAATGAGGTTTTGAGCTCCAAAAGCAACTCTTTCACTACTTTTTTGCTTCTCGAATGCTTTGGGTAAAACAACTTCTAAATTTTGTGCGTATACTCCTCTCCATAAATTGGGGTTTTCTCCATAGTATGTCCTCAGATATTCTGATGGCATCGAGTCATCATTACGCAAATCACTAAAATCGAATACCGCATTATTTAACCTGAAGGTAGTACCTTCTGCTACGCCTGTGATTCCAAACTCGGGCAATGATACGTTGACCACCATATCATTCCAGTCAGTTGCTGTTAGTTTGAAATCACTCTCTACATAGCCTATTTGCTTTTTACCATTTTCATCTACCGGAAACAGCAAATCACTTGTAAATTTGACATTGGCATCTATCCCTAATTCTTTAAAACCAGAACAGTCTATTACTGCATAGGTTCCCGGGTTTTCAAAACTTCCTTTTAAAGTCAATAAAACAGCACCACTATTAAAATTCATGGTATATTGTGAAATGAGATGTAGTTTGATATCATTATTTCCTTTCGCATATATCCCACCATCATGTGATAGTCTGACATTAGATGCTCCTAAAATCAATACATCTTTTTTAATTTCTGTTTTGGTTTTGGTTCCTTCTGCTGTGGTTGTGGTGGTTGTTACTTCTTTTTCAGGGAATTCTACCCTAAGAAAAACAGTAAGTTCTGTAAATCCTGGATTAAAAACAGCTTTAGCGATCCCAACGGTATAGGTTACGTTACTGATCACAATTGGTTCTATAGCAACAGGTAGTTCTTTTAACTCATCATTATTGGTAAGTTCTTCTATATAATTTTTGGTTTCATCTATAGTTTTAAATACATTCTTGGCCATTTCAAGCCAATCCTTTTCCTGTTCTGCATTGGGCCCATTAAGTTGATACCCTTCTACTATATCAAAACCAGATGATTTTTTTTCTATTACAGGAGTATCAAATTTTTCGAGTGACTTGAAGTTTCTAAAAGTTTTGATTGGTTTTGTAGGGGCAATTTTGGTAACAGGAGCCGTCTTGTTATTATACAGACTATCTTTTTCTGATGCTGGTTTTTCTTTGTTTACATCTTTATCCTCCTTATTTGTAACATATAATATGTCTTTTGCCAACACACTTGTGGTAAACAAATAAAGACATAACAGTAGTGAAAATCGTAAAATTTTATTCATGGGCTTATAACAAAATAATCTATCAGAAAGCTGTTTTTTACTAGTTTCTGTTTTTTAATTCAGTTATGTAAAAAACAGCTTTTTGACAGGTTGATTAACATGGTGCAAGTTTATTAATAATCGTAATAAAAAATATCACGGTTTTCAGGGGTTTTACGTTTTTATCTTACTTTTCTTACATAAAAAACACATAAAATACTGATTATCAGGTTTAAAAAAACAAAACCTCTACTTCTTTGGTCTTGGAGGAACATCTGTAAAATTCTTAATGTTATGATCTTCAAATAATTTTTTCAGCTCATCCCAGCTTTTCTGAGTATTTTTTCCCCAAAGGATATACGCTTCTATTGCCAGTTTTGTTTTATCTCCTTTTTTAAAATCAGTGATCTTTGCTATAAACTTCTTGTATTCCAAATTGTTATAGACAATCATTCCCTCAGTAATTTTATAGTTATTAAAACTACCGGCACTTTTTATTTTATTGGTCAAATCAACAGCTTTTTTCCCTTTTCCATATATCTCTGTTGCTACCTCCTTTATTAGTTCTGCAGTACGTAATACATCTGGGTCAGCTCTTCTTAAGACTTGCCATCCATCAAATGCCTGTATAACATTTTCTTCAAAAAGTTTAGTCACATTTGGTGGGTTTCCTGATCTTAATTCTGCTGAAAGAATGTCTAGATCATCTAATAATGCCTTATCATTAGGAGTTGCTTTTTTAATCTCCTTGATATCCGCTATAATTTTTCTTACCGAAGCAGGAATATTATACTTTTCTACCACTTCTCTTAGTTTAACAGTAGCAGAAGTTTTTATTGGTCGAGCTCCTAACCTGTTATCTAATCTACTGATAAAATGACCAGTTACAGGATTGTCTTTAAGTTCTTTCCAACTTCCTACAACCATACTAAACATTTGTATATCAGACCTTAGATCCGAACTTAAAGCATCTTCATTTAACAAAGTTGCTATTGCTCCTGCTCCCGACGATGTTACATCTGCCACTATAGTTGCTTTAGTAATCGACCCACCTACTTTGAAAGCAAGTTTTAATTCTCCTATACCTATATAAAACGACACAACATCCAGTGCCAACCATACAGATTCTTTTAAAATATCTTTTTCTATTTGTCTAGCCATAGCAAAAGCCTGAATTGCTGGTACTTTAAGCACATCTCCTTTTTTGAAATCATGTGATAAAAACTTAAATGACCCTGACACATATACCAAAACCATTTGATTATATGGTATGGGAGATTGCCCATTGATCGAAATATTTAACTTATCCTCAAATTTTGCACTGAAAAGATCAGTTTTCATTATGTCTGCTTCTAATTTTAAAGGAATAGAGCCTGGTTTTTCCAGGTATTTTACAACCTCAGATGGTTTTAATTTTATTTGCTTTTTTGATTTAATTACAGCATCACCTGCCAGCATCAAAAACTTACTCAATCTATCTCCTGATAATTTTCGATATATGTTGTTATACCCGATTTGTTCGAGATGTTTAACTAAAGCGATTGACTGACAACCAAGTGCTAACTTAACCAAAGCATCACTTTCTACTCCTTTATATACAGGATCTATATCTGCTGCATCTGGATCTTCTTCTATTATTCTTGTGATTACAGCCAGCTTTTTAGATAATAAAACTGATCGCAATGATTTGGCATTCTCTTTATTATTAATATAAGATAATATCTGTTTCAACTTTACATCTGAAATTTCTTCTGGTTTTTCAGAAACAGTATTCCAAAAGCTATTATCTGACTTATAATCTGACAGATAAGTATCATATCTAGTGATAAATTTTTCTAAGAATGCCCTTGCACCTATTGTTTCATATTCAGCATTATATTTAGCCCAATGATATGGCATATCTATAGAATAATTTCCTGTTGCGGATTTCATTGTAATTCTATGAGGTGGTAAAACCCAAGACGTTCCTATAGCCTCTACTTCTTTAAATAGTACTGATCCTTTGTATTCCTGACGGCGTTCTACACGTGTATAATTTGCAAATGCCTCTCTATTATCACTTCTCTTAACAGCAATCTTAAAAACAATCTCATAATCTTCTATATCCGAACAATGCTGAGAAATAAACATTTCATTAAAAAAACCAGCTATCATTGGCATCTTTTCTCCATACTTTTGATTGTCTTTCATAGATATCAATATTTTTGTAATCACTTTTTTCTCAATATCACTAATATCAATATCATTATTTAACTTACGGTCACGTTTTTTACCTCTGTTTATTATACTATTAATAATATTCCATTTTTTGGTATCTGTATTTAATTGAGAAGCAATAGTTGGTAATATATCTAAAAAATAATCATAGTTATCATCATTTAAGAATTGAATAGTATAATTTTCTAACTCTACTAATAACTTATCCAAAACTGTTCTTTGATTATCTTTAGTCATTAAAATATTTGCATAAAACTTATTGAAATTTTCAACTTTTATGCTATTAATTAGTTTTACTATAGCCTCTTCAACATTACTATCATAGTCTTCTCCTTCAATAAGTATTTTTAAAAATATTTCTTGATGTTTTTCATAATGCAATCCTTTGACAAGACATAACCATTTACCCTCTAACGCTTCTACAATTTCAGTTTTACCGATAGGTTTGTTTTCCTGAATTTTCGTAAGAATTGATCCTAGTTTTAGAGCAAAATCCTTTCCTTGCCTATTTAACTCGGCAACATCTGATCCCTGACAATTATCTGTATAACTATTACTATCTGGCACAAAATCATCAGTACATCCCAAAGGCTCTACATATGTTACAGCACCATCTTTAATAACATCCCTAATCCTAAAATCTTCTTTATTTTTATTATAAAACCCCCAAGTAGTTTTGTATATCACATCCTGATCACAAGAAAGACCATACCAATATAGAAATAATTTATCCCCTGGGTTTACTAGTACCTTACCATTAACTTCAGGCTGTAAGGCAATTCCAGATAGTATTGTTTCTCCATTAAAATAAGATCGCTTGTCTTCATTCCATGTATATTCTATACTTCTACTTCTTATCTTATATATAGCTCCATTAATTTGTGTTACTTTATCTGGTCTTATATATGTTAAGCCTTCAGCAACAAACAACCGTCCATCTGGTTGTAATAATAATTTTCTATCATCATTATCAGATTCTCCTTCATCATCATTCTGAAACCAATACAATTTAAACCCTGGAGCAAAAATATTTTTCCAATCCATATGGTTAAAGGCTGTCCCTCCCTGATAGTCCATCATAAAATCGGTGGTTGCTTCTGTGGTTCCATATTCCTGAAACGGGTGTTTGAGCCCAAATATCCCATGCCCCAGCTCATGAGCTATAGTTCTGGCATCATTTGTAGCACTTTGAAATATATACCCAAACTGGCTTTTGAGTGGCATAAATCCTTCTATCTCTCTGTTCTCATTAGAGTTTACTCCTTTGAAGTCGGTAACAAAAACATAGTATGCCTTTGGCTTGTACTGAGCAGTGGTTTTAAAATAGGCATTGATCGCTGCTTCTTCTGCACTGTAGTGAGATAATAATCCGCTATCTCCTGCATTAAGTACACCATACGGCTCTTCTTTATCCCAAATATTTTCTGGTATATCTAATCTTTCTCCTACAGTAATATTAAAATTAACCCCGGTTTTACTATAGATTTCCTTAATCTCATCTTCAACTCTACCTACCCGGGCTTTATTTACCGGGATCAGTACTACATTAATATCACTAAATGCTTTGCTACCTAAATGCACTACATTAAGAACTCCTGCAATTGTACTTTTTTCACCTTTTCCTTTTTTTACAGTTGCCAGTACTTCGGTTATTGCATAATCATACGATTTTTTAAGGGTAAGTGTTGCTACATTTTTATCCCAGCTAGCGGGAATTTCTATACCACTTTTTGTTTTAAATACAATATCTTCATTAGCAATCGAATCATCACTAAAATCTGCTACTGCTTTAACAAAATCATTTCCGCTTATATTTGATATTGCTTTAAATGCAGGAGTGTAAGTTCCTCCTCCCTCTACAGGAATAGAAGGATAAAATCCATCTTTACCTAACTTGTCTCTGGCATTGTCTGGAAGTGCATCAAAATTATAGTATCCCGATTCTACAAAAGTAACCAGCACTCCTGTCTCGGTGATCTTCATAATATCATTATCTTCTAAACCTTCTGTATTAGCATCTGTAGCAGGTCCATCTTCTGCCATTTCTCCGTCTAATGCACTCACTGTATTATTTTCATCTACATTCCAGACTTTACCATCACTGTCAGAAATTTGTACATCTCTACCTCCAGGCACAATAGCTTCTTCGCCATCGGTTCCTGTAATAACTATTGCTCCATGTTCATTGATGGTAATACTATCTATAATAAATCCAACCTGTACCTGATTAGTTTCTCCCTCATCCCCGGTAAAGACTTCTACAATATCTGTATTGATATCTACAGTCATAGATTCATTTTCTCCATACACAGGATCATATAGGGTAACTATTTCTCCGTGAGCCAGTTGATTCTCGGTATTGATCAGGATATTACTAAATTTTACTCCATAGTGAGTTGACTTCAAATATGGTATCCCTACATAGCCTTTTCCAGTAATACGGCCATCGGCCTGGTAATCGATTTCTACTATTCGAATAATAAAATCTCCTGCAGTAATTCTATCTCCAACCTTTAAACCTGGATGTCCTTCCTGATTGGTAATAGCAATAGGATCGGGTGTAATCCCGCAATCATAGTTTGCAGTTTCATCCTGTATTGTTTCGGTAGTAACTTCTTGTACTTCAAAATATTCCCCATACTGATATTTACATTTTGCCTTTACTTTATATTCGTATGTAGTACCTGGCTTAAGACCCCATATAGTTGTCCACCCACTATTAGTGCGTTTGGTAAACCAGTGTGCATTAGGTTTGTTAGCTTCTCTGTATGCAATAGTATATTCACTATACTCTGATGGATCTTCACCCCAGAAAACATTGATTTTTGAAATCCCTTTGGACTCTGCATACACATCATCTAGTATAGTGCATGGTGATGTTTTTGAGAACCAAAAGATCTCGCTATTTCCTTCATTCTTAAAAAGCCCAATCTCTTCGATACCTTGTAATGCTTTTGCTTTTACACGCCATGCATATCGCTTTTCTGGTAATAACTGCGGTTGTGCAGGACCATATACATATGAGGTAGATTTGGTAGTGGTTTCAAAAACAGGAACCTGAGATAAAAATGCAGTTTGCGGATCTATCTGGTCATCCCAAATCTCTACGATACTAAGTTCATACTCTACATTACTTACATTAATATGCCTTGGTGTCCATTGAAAAACAATATTCTCTACTTCTGTTGGTTCTATATTAGCCCTTTTAAAAGGAAGATTTAATAACGGTGGTTCATTATTGTATATAAAAACACTTGCACATGTCTTTGATGATAAACGGTTACCAGTAGAAAAGTCAAAAACTTCAAAACAAAATTGATAGCTACCTTCGGGAATAGTGCTACCATAAATATTCGAATTGATACCTTGTATATTTTGAAATTCAAAATAAGGGGCTAATACTGTATTGGTTAGTATCAAAGGAACTCCACCATCAATAAATAATGAGGAAGCACCTATAACAACATCCCTGCTTTTGAAAGCAATACCATTACCCTCAAAATATACTTTTAATCGAATTTGTTCATTAGAAATAGTAATATCGCTAAGTAGCAATTGCACTCGCAACGGACTATTGATTGTAGTCTGGTCGGCATAATTATAAAAATTTATGGGAGCTGGTGGATTAACTTGTGGAACAACAGTGATAGGAAATCGTTGTGCCATCATTTGACCAAAACCATACAATATAATAAACAGGGTAAGTATTAGTTTTCTCATAGGTTAGTTCTTTTCTATATATTTTAAATCAAACTTATCTGGATGGGTATAATTCAGAGATTTTTTAAGATAAAAATCAATGATCTGGGTAATCATATATAACTTGATTTTCTGATCATCTTCTCCTTTATCTACCATACGGAATATATTATCTTTTTCCTTCTCCATTACCTCTTTGAGGAATGCGTCAGGATGTTCTACTTTTTCTATAGTATTATAACTTTTTATGATAGGAAGTGTCCACCGGTGTCCTATCAATCGGGCTAAGGCTGTTTCAGAATTTTGTTGTAATTCTTTGTATCTGTTTCTTAATTCTGATGAAGCTTTCTTGCGTTGTTCTTCTGTTCTCTTATGCATGCTATGGTTATCAACTGCAATTTTTGCCTTTATAAAAGCTTTTTCAAATGCATAATCAAGACGCAACATATCTTTTCTTAACTCTGTAAGCATTTCAAAAACCAATTGATTGTACCCTGCAATAAAATCTTCGTACTTATGTAATTCTTTGAGAAAAACAAGAGCTTCGGGCTTATAGTCTTTTGCTTTTCTTATATCGGCTACTGCCAATCGTAATGCTATAAGTTCTTCTTTTTTATATTCGGGGATATAATTAAAACGAGAGTGATTCTGAATTCTTTCCAATTTTATATCTATATCATCCATAGTGCCTTGATATAAAGAATCTCTATACCTGAAATCAAGTATCTCCTGCCCTCTGCGTTTTTTACGTCTTTTTGGTTTACTTACTTTTTGTTTTCTTTTTCGCTTAGGAAGTTTTATTTTAGGATTAAACTTACCAAAAGTGTAATTATACCCAAAGGTTACTGTAAAATCTCTACCCGATGTTGTAGCATTTCTAAATTGTGTTAATACATTAAGATTGAAATTATGTCTCTTTAGATACGTATAATTCCCTCCTATTCTTATATTGATAACTTCTCCTTGTTTTTCTCCGTTACTATTACTCTGATTATAACTTGCCGAAGCTGTCGTTCTTAGTTTTTTATCAAAGTACTTTTTGGTTGCTGATAATGTAGGTCCATAAGTAAGGTTATTATCTACTCCTATTGTATTATAACTAACATTAACAGCAGCAGAAATGTTTAAATCAGTATTAGAATATCCTAGGGTATACGATGCATTTCCGTTATAGAAATTAGAATTTCCATTTTCTACAGTTTGACCACCTTGCTTGTTTGTAGCATTTTGAAAAGATAATCCAACATTAATATTTTGTTTTTGAGTTTCTGTATCTTTAAGAATATAGCCGACATTAAGATTAGCATTTTGAGAAATCTGTTGAAAATTTAGTGTATCCAGATTATCAGTTTGCGAAACTTCATTGATATAATCAAACTGATTCTTAATATTAGTATAAGATTGAAAATTAGAGTACCCTCCTGTTATACTTAGCTTTTCTGAAGCAGTGTACCCAATAGTAACAGCACTTACCACTCTTTGTAACTGTGTACTCTTAGTATTATCCAGGTCGTCTCTTTGCAGACCTGCATTAAAAGCAATATTAACCTTATTTTCGAATAAATTCTGAGTAGCATTAAGTGTAATATTTTCGAGATCATTATTAAAAAAATAAGCTCCCAGTGTTTTATATTCAGGGTCAATATACTCATATCCTACTCCAACTGTACCTTGTCCTACCGGATAAGAAAAATTGGCATTATAGGCTTTATAGTGCCGAGTGGTAATATTATTATCTATCAATGCTGATAATACAAATGGGGAGGGTTCTTTTCCTTTTGCATTTATATCTTCGGTTATTGCAGATGAAGCTACTTCTGCACGAATTTCTCCTTTGCCAAAAAGTTTTACTTTTCCTTCTAAACTTATAACCGCATTATCTTTTGGCTGTAACTCTTTTTCTATTGGCACAGGCTTCTCTATGGAGTTTTTATCATCAGAAGCTTTGAAAAAGATTGCTCCAATAGAAAATTTTTCAAAATCATAAGATGCTTTTACTCCATACCCCATTCGTTTATATGCAGGTTCAGATTTCGGATCATCAGGATTATACTCTGATTCTTTAAGCAATCGCCCATACATCGCACTAATTTTAAAAGGTCCTTCAGGAGTAAGATCTACACCCAAACCAGTAAATTGATGTCCACTTAAAGTATATGGCGAAAATGTCATACTTACATCCCCAATATGTGTGGTAATCCATTTATATGACGGGTGTATACTTAACCTATTAAAAGAAAAAGGTTTACTGCTTTGAAATTTTTGATTAGAATATGAAAATGAGAATGGGATACTGTATACCTCACTAATATTTAAATTAACATTACCTGTAAGGAAGTATGTAAATGGCTCCCTACTAGATTGTCCATCATAAAAGATTGCATTTGCTGCCACGCCTCCAGTTAATTTAAATAATTTTGCTTTTCCTATTTGGCTTAAATCCTGACCAAGTGCAATAGCTGAGAAGCTAAATAAAAAAGTAAGACAGAGAATTTTTGGGATCAAATAAAAATATTTTCCTGATAAAAAACCTACAACATTATCCTGTTTAAATGGGGTATCCAAAAAGCTAAAATACTTTAATAAAACTTCTTAAAACTATTCACAATCACAACATATCATCAAATAAGTTAACTTATAATCATAGCGATACACTATCGTTTCCTATTGTTAGACATATGCCCAACTCTGTAAAACATATTGTACCACAAACAAATTATTACTTTTGTGTGATGATATACTATAACACGGTCCAAAAATACTTTGGAATATTTTAAAAAAAATCACGGTTTTCAGGGATTTTTAATATGGAATGGTAAAATAGAAAGTACTTCCGCTTTTTTCTTTAGATGTAAGCCAGATTTTACCCCCATGAGCTTCTACAATTTTTTTACAATGAGCCAAACCAATACCTGTGCCTTCATATTTATCTCTGGAATGTAACCTTTGAAAAATTGCAAATATTCGTTCCTGGTGTTCTTCTGGTATCCCAATACCATTATCTTTTACAGAGAATTGCCAGAAACCTTTTGATGTATCTTCTGGGGCATTCTTTTTGATACATGTAATATTTATCTCGGGAATAGTGCCAGAAACTCTAAATTTAATACCATTACTAATAAGGTTTTGAAACAATAATCGAAGTTCTATTTCTGAGCCTTTAACTACAGGTAGGTTCTTTACCCTAATTTTTGCTCCTGTTTTCTCAAGAATAATTTTTAAGTCCTTTTTTAACTCTTCTATAAGGGTATTACAATCAACATTATGATACTTTTTACTTCTCCCCAATCTGGAATATTCTAATAATGCATCAATCAATCTTTTCATTCGCACACTGGCATCCTTAATAAAAGTCATACTCTCTTTTCCAGCTTCATCAAAGTTTTCTCCATAATCTTCGGCCAATAATCCAATAAAACTCGATATTGTATTTAGAGGTTCCTGAAGATCATGACTTGTTATGTATGCAAATTGTTCTAATTCTTTATTTTTTGTCTCTAGCTCTACAGATTGCTTGTATATTTCCTGATTTTTATACTTCAGCTCTTTATTATATTTTTTCTTAGCTAGATAATTCCTATACATAAAAAAACTAATGATAAGAATAAGAAGTACCAGACTAATAAGTAATATGTTTACTTTTTTATGGGTATAAAGTTCTGAATCTTGCTGGTTTAATACATTCTCTTGTTCTTTGATCTTTTCTTTCTGCTCTGCCAGAAACTCATTTTGCATACTAATTTTCTGGTTGCTTTGTATAATTTTTTCTTCCTGACTTTGTATAAAAGCAACTTGTTCCTGAATGTTTTTTTCGAGCTCTCTTTCGATTACAACCTTTTCGTTATATTTTTTTTGTTGTATTTCACTCTCAGAATAAAGACTTTCTATCTTTTTATTTCTCCTGTTAATTTCTACTTCCCTACTATCAATTTTTTCTAATTGATCTGTTATTTTTTCTTCCTGAAATTGTATTTGTTTTTCTTTGTCTTTTAATATGGCATCTTGTTTATTTTTATCTTCTTGTACCTTATTTAGCGTCCTTTCTGTTTTTCGATATAAACGTTTCCATTTTTCTAAAGAAGTGATGGCATGTTTTCCTAATGTAGGGGCTATAGTAAATCCTTCTTTTTCTATTCGGCGTTCATTAATCTCATATTCAAAAGAATCTCCTACATTAACCATATTAATCATAGAAGCATTAAAGTTGTAATCCTCTCCAACAAGCATTATATTTTTTCCTGAAATCTTCTTAAGGATATAATGCATATCATAGTTATATTTATGATTTACATATAATAACTGAATATCTTTTAGATTCTTAACAAATTGAAATCGAACAATTTCTACTGGTTTACCTTGGATCTTACGCCTTAGTGACATTGCCTTTAAATCTAGTGTTGTTCGATCAGGCCCAAGTACACCTATTTTAAAACTTGGTTGTTCTTCTATAGTTGACCAACCTATTTGCTGCGCAAAGTTAAAGACAAATATAGCGCGCTGTAATCTTTTTACTTCTTCATTACTTGTTTCCTGAGCCTTTATTTTTGCAGAGAAATTCGTGGTAAGAATACATAAAAGTATAACCACTACATTAGTATATGCTGTCGATATATATTGACGTTTATACATCATAATCTAAGTAATAGTCTTACATAATAATTCGATCCGTTAACACCAAACTGCTGCACTCTCCTACTATACATAAAATTTCCATCTTCTGTATTAGCGGCATGTTTATGTTTATCTGGATAAACATTAAAAACATTATTCCCTCCAATGGTACATTTTATATAATCGCTAACCTGATATGATATAGCCATATCTGTAACCAGTTTAGGAGAGAATACCTGATCTCTGGATTCTATATTTCCTGTAAAATCATTTACTACCCAATTTAGAGAATCTCCATCATTTGGGTGAATAAATTTAACCTTACCAAAAAGTGTATTTATCACCTGAAATCCAAACTGCTCAAAGTCATAAGAAAGTAGTGAATTTATTTTATAATTAGGTTGTGCAAATTCTACTCTGGCAATTTCTTCTCTATTAAACAATACCTCTTCTTGGCCTACTAATGTTTGCGAAACGTTAATTGGCCCTTTTACTTTGGTTTTTGTAAAATTACCTCCTAAAGAAGCATTAAATTCTCCTGTACCTAAGGTTGTTTTAAAAAACAGTGATAGATCAGCACCAGATGTTTTAGAGTCTATTGCATTCGTAAAAAATTGAGCCGCACCAACATTAAAAGGTTCTAGTATCTCCTCATATCCTTCTGCAAATCTTCCTGAAAGAACAATTCTATCTCGTATATTAATTAAGTAATAATCGAAGCTAAACGTAATATTACCGTTTAGTTTTCCGCTAAAACCAGTATTAAAATGACTTGATAATTCGGGTTTTAAGTCTCCGATATCAAAAGCTTCTGTCGCAACAGCACTTTCGTTATTAAAGGTACCTACCTGTACACTTTCTCCATTAATAAACTGCGTACTTATATTCTGGAAAAAAACCTGATGAAGTGAAGGTGCTCTAAATCCGGTAGAAAATCCCACTCTAATACTAACTTCATCTCTAACTCTATATCTACCAGACAGTTTCCATATCGTCTGACCTCCAAAATCATTATATGCTTCATATCTGACGGCTCCTCTAACTAACAATTTATCTGTTATATTTGCTTCGATATCCAGATATCCAGAGCTATTTGTCCTAAAACGATTTAATGCATTTTCTGGCTGAAAACCAGGAAAAACCTGAGTTCCAACAATTCTGGGTAATTCTACTCCAGAAGCATCGATATAAGTACTTCCTCCATCAACATAAGAAGCTTCTTCTCCCGCAACGATCTCATAATTCTCTACTCGCAGCTCTGCTCCAAAGGCTACATTTACACCATTTAGCCAATCAAATGTTCTTGAAATATCAAGGTTTGTCGTATTTTGTTTATAGATAAACCCTCCTGCGTAAAATGTTCTGGGTGATGTTACCCCTAAGGAGGCATTATTAGAATGATTTACAGTATAATCTAATCTATTAACCCCAATAGAATGGCTAAAATCTACATTCCATTCGTTTTTAATTCCTCGTATTCCTCCTGTAATTGCATCGTCCTGAATATCGGTAAGAATTTCTGGAGAAAAACCATTTGGGAACAACTCTAAAACTACCCTGTTTTCATCTTTAGGAAAACGATAGAATCCTTTTGAGGTTCCTTCTCTGTAATTTCTCCCTCCATGCATATAAAATGTTGCATAGTCAGACATTATTATTTCTCCATTAAATGATAATGCAAGATTTTGGGTTTCTGCACTTCCAATCTCCATTACTCGTCTACCAGAATATCCTGTCTGTACAAAAAAATTGTTTTCCTCGATTAGTGTTTGATCGGTTGTAATGTTATTAGAATATACTGTACCCGTATAGTCTCCAGACCTGTTAATAGACTCTCTATCTCTATATTCTGCTGTAACATTTATATATCCTTCTTTTCCTATTTTTAATCCAAAATTTGCAGAAGAATATACATTAAACCCATCTCCTTGGGTGTTTATGGCTACTCTATTATCGAGTTGAATAATTTCTGTTTGCTTTTTTAAGATAATATTAATTACTCCTGCAATAGCATCAGAACCATATTGAGAGGTTGCTCCATCTCGTAATATTTCAATGCGTTCTATTGATGCTATAGGTATCGCATTAAAATCGGTTCCTACCGATCCTCTACCTACAGTACCATTAACATTTAATAAAGAACTATTATGCCTGCGTTTTCCATTAACCAACACAAGTACCTGATCTGGTCCTAATCCTCTAAGTGTGGCTGGATCTATCTGATCTGTACCATCTGCTATTGTTTGATGTGTAGAATGAAAAGAAGGAATCAGATAATGAAGAATGTGACTCAATTCTACCTGAGATGAATTCGTTAATTGTTGGGGTGAAATAATATCTACAGCTGCAGTATTTTTTAAGATTGATTTTGGTTTAGCTCTTGATCCCAAAGAAACGGGTTGATCAATAGAGAATCCCGTTTCTAAAATAAAATCTACCTTTGCAGTATCTCCGACCTTAACCAATATTGTTTTAGAAACAGAAGTATACATCACAAATTCTGAAGTAACGATATATTCTCCCTCATCAACATCAAAGCTATAATTACCATTAATATCTGTCGTAGTATTTTTATCTGTACCTTCTATAACTACTCTTGCCCCTGGCAGGTTACCAAATTGATCAGAGATATTACCAGATATAATCGCCCTTGATTGAGAAAATACTCCAAAAATAAAACAAAAAAATAGTATGCTAGTAAGATGAACTAGCACAATAGGGGAGTTTTTTTTAATCTGTGTCTTAATATATTTATTTTTTAAATTTTAAATAGATAATCTTTCTATGCCTTCAAAGCTATCACAAGTTCACTCAAACCACAAATATATGTAATATCTTAAGCTATATAATCATTTTACTTAACAAGAACCTAACTCTGATGGTTTAAAATACTTCATCATTATCTTGTAAACAATCTCTTTGGTTAACATTTTTTGTGTGTATGCTTTTATTTCCAAAATGTGCTCTGCTTTTTCTTGATCTTCTTTACTTAACTTTGTTCCTAACATTAAAACAATATGCTTGTCCGTTAAGTTCCCCAAAGGCTTTTTATCACTGTCTGAACCCTTTGTTATTATTAACGTTGCTTAATTGGCATATCTTTTTGCTGCTTGAAGAAAAATCAAACTATACTAAGGGTTAATAATCGAATAGGGGAAACATAGGGATAAGCATATAAAACAATAATCGAACCTTTATATTTTTTATCCAGTTTTGTGTATTCTGAAATAAACTCCCAGCCATTCATGACAGGCATGTTAATATCTAAAAATATTAATTCGGGAATAACTCCAGATTGGATATAGGTCAATGCTTGCTTTCCTTTTTCTGCTATGAAAACCTCTTCTACACATTCAACTTTTTCTATAATTTTTCTATTAAAAAAATTAGTTGCCTTACTATCATCAATAAGGAGAAAGCTTTTCTCTTTTTTCATACTAAGTTATTATATAAAAATATTTTTTTAATATTTCATCGAGCAATTTAAAAGATATTGGTTTATTTAAAAAACCCTTAACCAGTTTATAGCCTTTAGATTTTTCTATTTCTCTTTCATCACAAGAAGTACTTAACATAAAAATATTAACACCTTGTATTAGCTCATGCTCCAGATTAGAAAGCTTTTTCAAAAACTCCCATCCATTCATTCCAGGCATATTGATATCTAAAAAAATGAGATCAGGTTTGGTTGCTATATTTTTTTCTACAGCATTAAAATATTCTAATGCAGCTCTTCCACTAGTCACAGCAATTACTTCATTAAAAGCGCCATGTCTTTCTACTATTTTTTTATTAAATAAATTAGTTGATTTGTCATCATCTATTAACAACGTTTGTTGTATTGATAATTTCATTTGTTTGTTTTTAATATACTTTAGGTTGGTATAGCTATCCTATTAAATGTATTGTTGAAAACAAATAAAATAAAACAATAAAAAAAATAGCAAAAAAAGAAAAGTCTAATGATTATTTTAAGACAAAAAGCACAAATACCCGATAAAATACCAATAACTAAACTACCCAAGATAGAGTCATCAAGAAATTCTTTAGAATGATATTTACTGGTCAACAAAAAGGGTAATCTTTGTTTAACATGTATATTTTATCCTGTATTCTAATTAGAATATAGAAATTACCCCTTAAAATTAAGAAGCTTGCTTACTCTGCTCTGTGCAATAGGTTGAGTTTGATTCTTCAAAATACTTCATCACAATCTTACAAACAATCTCCTTGGTTAACATTTTTTGTGCGTATTCTCTTATTTCCAAAATGTGCTCTGCTTTTTCTTGATCTTCTTTACTTAATTCTGCTCCCAGCATAAGTACTATAATAGATCCTTTATAGCTGTTATCTAATTTCTGGTATTCTGAGATAAACTCCCAACCATTCATGACAGGCATATTGATATCCAAAAAAATAACTTCAGGAATAATTTCAGATTGGATATGATCTAATGCTTGTTTCCCATTTTCGACAATAAAAACCTCTTCTACACACTGCACTTTTTCTATAATTTTTTTATTAAAAAAGTTAGTAGATTTACTATCATCAATGAGAAGAAAACGCTTTAATTTTTTCATAATCAGAAATGATTTTTTAGCACATCATCCAATAAATCCATAGATAGTGGTTTATTAATAAAATCATCGACCGAATAATTTTTGGCAAATGCTCTTACATCATCTGGATTAGAAGATGTTGATAATAAAATCACTTTAATATCAGCTGTTATTTTTTGATCCAGTTTAGAAAACTCGGTCAAAAATTCCCACCCATTCATTGCAGGCATATTAATATCTAAAAAAATGAGATCAGGTTTTGTTGCTGTATTATTCTCTACAGCATTAAGATAATCCAGAGCTGCCATACCACTTTGCACAGTATTAACCTGATAAAAGTCTTTGTGTTTAGTAACAATTCTTTCGTTAAAGAAGTTTGTAGCCTTGTCATCATCTACTAGCAAGACACAATTCACCAATGTATTCATTTAATTTTTCAATTACGCTCAAAGGAAATAAACTTATTTGACATGACCAAAACTAAATTCTATCAAATAGTTTTCGTTTAACAATGCGAAGTTAATGGTAAAATCTATTTTCTAAAATTACTTTTCTGAAATAAAGCAACTTATAACTTAACAAATCTTAATTATCTTATCTAATATTAGTTTTGACATACTTTTAATGAAGACTATGAAAAATAAATGTAAATTTGAAATACATTCAGATGATGATTATTAGATGTCAAACCTATGAGAATAAAATTATACCTAAGACATACCAACCTGATTCTAAACAAACTTTCAAAACCTTTGATTACATTGATTTCTCTCTGTAAATATGAAATCATAAATTCTTTTAAACTTCAATTAGATTAATGGATTCATTAACCCAAATTGTATTAGGAGCTGCTGTAGGAGAAGCTGTTCTGGGTAGAAAAGTAGGCAATAAAGCTATACTTTGGGGTGCCATTGCAGGAACTATTCCTGATTTAGATGTGTTATCCAAATTTTTTGTTGATCCTGTTACAGCAAATGAATTACATCGTGGATTTTCGCACTCCATACTCTTTAGCATACTTGCCGCTCCAATATTTGGTTGGATAATCTCTAAAATCTATCACAATAATGAAGCAGACTGGAAAGATTGGTCAAAGCTTATGTTTCTAGGGCTTTTTACACATCCCATACTAGATGCATTTACCACATGGGGAACTCAATTATTCTGGCCTTTTGATTATAAAGTTTCTTTCAAAAATATTTTTGTTGTAGATCCTTTGTATACTATACCTTTTTTAATATTTGTGACCTTGGCTATGTTTTATAAACGTACTCACCCAAAAAGAAGAAAATTCAATACACTTGGATTATATATTAGTAGTATTTATATGTTTATAACTCTGGGATTAAAATGGTATACGCATGGGATATTTCAGACCAATCTCAAAAATCAACATATTCGATACAAAGAGATTCAAACAAAACCAACTCCTCTTAATAGTATTTTATGGACTGCAAATGTAGAAACCGAAGGATCTTTTTTGATAGCATACTATTCTTTATTAGAAAAAGAAGATATCATTACTTTTTCAGAATTTCCGAAGAATTACCATTTGTTAGGAAAAATGGAAAATGATCCACTGATTCCAAGATTAATTAAACTATCAGAAGGTTGGTATACTATTGAAAAGACTAATGATAAACTATTTTTTAATGATCTTAGGTTTGGGCAAGTGGGAGTCGGTAAAGAAGCAAATAGATTTGTATTTAGCTATGAACTATATTATGATGATAATGGTATTCTTAATGCCAAAGAAAGAGAAAGAAATATGGATGATGCTTCTCCCTTACTCAAAAAATTATTCAGCAGAGTATTAGGGAACAAATCATAAAAAGAGCATATAGAAAACACCTTCAAACTACCATGACCCACTAATTATAAGCACAACAATAAACATAAAGTTCTCTAAATATAATATCTATTTTCAATTTTGAATTTACCAAAGGAGAGATATCTCAGAAATAGATATGGCAAGTAATTTAAAATCGCCTCTTCACGTTCCTCAGAACAACAACTTTTTAATACAAAAATTGTACGAATGGGTAAAATTTAAAAGCAACCAACAGCTACCTTACCAAGGTAACATTACAAATGAATATATGGATAAATTACAGTAAATAGGGTTCTTTATATAGTCTTCTAGACAAGTAAATGCTATAAAATCGCTACCCCCAGACTACTTCTTGATGTACAACTACTTATAGAGTAGCTACATGTTTTGCTAATTGTGATTTTAAGTTAGCTGCTTTATTTTTATGAATAATATTATTCTTAGCTAACTTATCGAGCATAGAAACAACAGTAGGAAATAAAGTCTCTGCTTCTTTTTTATCAGCCTCACGCAATTTTTTAATAGCATTACGTGTCGTTTTATGCTGATACCTGTTCCTAAGACGCTTTGTCTCATTACTTCTAATTCTCTTTAATGCTGACTTATGATTTGCCATCTTCTCTGCTAATTAAATTTCTTACTATAATAATGTAGCCCGTAGGGGAATCGAACCCCTCTTACCAGGATGAAAACCTGGCGTCCTAGCCGATAGACGAACGGGCCAT
>CAKMZM010000004.1:31439-45496 GCA_929200365.1 uncultured Flavobacteriaceae bacterium
ACCCCTCTTACCAGGATGAAAACCTGGCGTCCTAGCCGATAGACGAACGGGCCATTTTCCCCTTTCAAGGATTGCAAATTTATAGCTTTAACTTTAAATTTACAATTAATTTCAATAATGTAGCCCGTAGGGGAATCGAACCCCTCTTACCAGGATGAAAACCTGGCGTCCTAGCCGATAGACGAACGGGCCATGTTGTCTAATTGCGGATGCAAAAATACAACTATTTTTTAATGCTGCAAGCGTTATTTTATTTTTTTATAAATCCTTAATATGCCTTAGCAAACAACACTCTGATTTTTGATAGTTTACCACTATAGACACAGTTTCCATCTTCTTCTTTCGCATCAAAAGGAATACATCGTATTGTAGCTTTAGTAAGTTCTTTTATCTTTTGCTCTGTCTCTTCAGAACCATCCCAATGTGCCGAGATAAACCCTCCTTTATTTTCTAAAACATCTTTAAATTCTTCAAAAGAATTTACTTCGGTAATATGCTCATCTCTATATTGAGTCGCTTTTTGATATAAACTTTCCTGAATTTCAACAAGCAATGAGTCTACAATTGCAACAACTTCATTTTTAGCAACAAATTGTTTTGTTAATGTATCTCGACGAGCCAGCTCTACAGTTCCTTTTTCTAAATCTTTAGGTCCGATTGCAATCCTAAGAGGAACTCCCTGTAGTTCATATTGAGCAAATTTAGCTCCAGGTCTATGCGTATCTCTATTATCAAACTTAACAGAAATGCCTTTAGATCTTAAATCAGTAACCAACTCATTAGCAACTTCAGAAATTTGATTTAATTGCTCTTCTCCCTTATATATAGGAACAATCACTACCTGAATAGGAGCCAAATTAGGTGGCAAAACCAAACCATTATCATCACTATGAGTCATTATTAATGCTCCCATCAAACGAGTAGAGACTCCCCATGAAGTCGCCCATACATAATCTAACTTACTCTCTTTTGACGTAAATCTCACATCAAAAGCTTTTGCAAAATTCTGCCCTAAAAAATGCGAAGTACCAGCTTGTAATGCTTTTCCGTCTTGCATTAATGCTTCAATACAATACGTATCCTCTGCTCCAGCAAAACGCTCACTCTCTGTTTTTCTTCCTTTAATCACCGGAATAGCCATAAATTGTTCTGCAAAATCTGCATATATGGTATTCATTAGCTCTGTTTCAGCAATTGCCTCTTCTCTTGTTGCATGAGCTGTATGCCCTTCTTGCCATAAAAACTCTGCTGTTCGAAGAAATAATCTGGTACGCATTTCCCATCGTACCACATTGGCCCACTGATTAATTAATAATGGTAAATCTCTATAGGATTGCACCCAACCCCTATAGGTATTCCAAATAATAGCCTCAGAAGTTGGGCGCACAATCAATTCTTCTTCTAACTTAGCTTTTGGGTCTACAACCAGTTTAGAACTGTCATCAGGATCAGTTTTCAACCTATAATGAGTAACTACCGCACATTCTTTGGCAAATCCTTCTGCGTTTTTTTCTTCTGCTTCAAACAAACTTTTAGGCACAAATAATGGAAAATAAGCATTTTGATGCCCCGTTTCCTTAAATTTTTTATCTAATTCTGCTTGCATTTTTTCCCAAATAGCATACCCATACGGTTTGATTACCATACATCCTCTTACCGCTGAATTCTCGGCTAAATCGGCTTTGACAACCAATTCGTTATACCATTTTGAATAATCCTCGCTACGTTTTGTTAAATTCTTACTCATAAATCCCTATTTGGCACAAATGTTGTGGCTTTGTTAAATATAATTTAATTAGCGCAAAACTAACTAAATTTGTAATGTTCAACAATAAAATAAAGAAGATATGCGACTTAAAAATTATTTTCAGAGAAGTGGAGCTATTGGTTTTATATTTCTGGCTGCCATCCTTATGTTGACGTCTTGCGGTTCCTATGAATATACACCTTATAGAGATGGTATTTATGATGAAGCAAGAAACCAAAATAATATTGAGACACAGCCTAGCAATACAGATGGAAGATCTAATTATTATTCTAGTTATTTTTCTGAAAAATCCGCCCAAATTGATACAGCAATTGAGCAGGATGTAGTCTTTACTGATATCGACTCTTATTCTAGTGAAGGTTATAATACAGCAGACACTACTGCTACTGCGCTAAATTATGAAACTGGACAACCAGCATGGGGTAGCAACCCTACAGAAATCAGCGTAAATCTTTATAACACTGGATGGAATGGCTGGAGTCCCAGATGGGGATGGAATGGCTGGTACAATAATAACTGGGGATGGAACACTGGTTGGGGATGGAATAGCTGGGGATGGAATGCTCCTGAATGGGGAATTGGTTGGGGCAACCCTTACTGGTATGGTGGCTACTATTGCCCTCCTTACTATTATGCAGGTTATGCTGGGTATTACAATAGATACCCCTACGGAAGATCTCGTTACAGAGTATACAACAGAAATGCAAGAAACTCTTATACTTACTCTACCAGAAGTCGCAGGGCATATAACTCAAATTACAGCACTAGATTACGAAGGTCTTCAACT
Organism: uncultured Flavobacteriaceae bacterium; assembly: GCA_929200365.1. Lineage (GTDB taxonomy): Bacteria > Bacteroidota > Bacteroidia > Flavobacteriales > Flavobacteriaceae > Aquimarina. Next base: position 33,995 of record CAKMZM010000004.1, read on the forward strand.
TATAGCAGAAGCAGACAAGGATACAGTAACAGACGAGTTGATGCTGCTAGAAGAACACGATCTTCAAATAATACATATTCTCGTTCGCGATCATCTTCAGTAGTTAGAAGTAGTAACTCTACAAGATACTCTAGACCAGAAACAACAACGAGATCCAGAAGTGGTTCTTCAACCAGAAGCAGAGGGTACTCTCCTTCATCGAGCAATTCTTCCAGAAGTCGAAGTTCTGGGTATTCAAGAAGTAGTACGCCTCGTAGCAGCGGGTATTCACGATCAAGAAGCAGCAGCAGATCTAGAAGTAGCGGAAGTCGTGGTGGTGGTAGCAGAAGCAGAAGTCGTGGAAGAAACTAAAAAACTTAATTCAAACCTAAAAAACAGTTATTTAGATAACTTTCCCGAATATCTTATTTATTTTTGAGGTATTCTGTAATTCAAAATTTAAAAAATTGATGAAAAAGCTATTCTTATTCATAGGTATGCTATCTATGTTTTTTTTGAGTGCTCAAGATATTACCGATGCATTACGTTATTCACAACAAGATATCCTTGGTACTGCACGCTACAGATCCATGAGTGGTGCTTTTGGTGCTCTGGGCGGAGATTTATCTGCATTACAAATTAACCCTGCAGGATCAGCTGTTTTTTTAAATTCTCATGGCTCTGTTACTCTTTCTACAAGTCGTATTAATAACAATGCAAACTACTCTGATCGTTTAACCAATCGTGATTCTAGAAATTTAAATTTCAATCAAATAGGAGCCATTTTTATTTATGATCATTACAATGATGATAGAATCATTAATAAATTCTCTTTAGGATTAGCGTATGATCAGACTGCAAATAATGTTAATGAATTTGCTGCTTTCGGAAGAAGTTCTAATTCTATTGATAGCTTTTTTCTTACCGAAGCACAAGGAATATCTCTGGATTTGATTTCAAGAAGAGCAGGAGAATCTATAGATGAGCTTTATGGTTTTCTTGGCGAATCTGAAGGGTATGCAACTCAGCAAGCATTCTTAGGTAATGAAGCTTTTGTTATTGAAGCAACCGATGTTGATAACCCTGATAACACTTCTTATTTTTCGAATATTGCTCCTGGTGTTTTTGATCAGGAATATTATTATGAAAGTACAGGTTTAAATGGGAAATTTACTATAAATGGAGGTATGCAAATTAATCAAAAGTTTTATGTAGGGCTTAATTTAAACTCTCACTTTATCAATTATGATAGAGTTACTGAGTTTGTTGAAGGAAATAACAATGCAGATAGTAATGTTAATAAAGTAATATTTGTCAATAAATTATCTACTACTGGCGGAGGATTTTCTGCTCAGATTGGAGGGATTGCCAAAGTATCTGAAATGATTCGTTTAGGAGCTTCTTTTGAGTCACCCTCCTGGTACTATATTGAAGAAGAAACCACTCAAAATCTAGAAACATTTAGTGATGCAGATGGAAGATCTATCGTAGACCCCGATGTTATTAATGTTTTCCCCGAATATAAATTGCGTACACCTGCAAAAGCCACAGGTAGTATTGCCATATTATTTAAACAACATGGATTAATTAGCCTTGATTATTCTTACAAAGATTATTCCACAACAAAAATAAGTTCTGATGAAAATATTAACTTCTCTAATCTTAACAGGGAAATTAATGACAATTTACAAGGTGTCTCTACTATAAGAATTGGCACCGAATGGAGATTTAAAAACTGGAGTATTAGAGGTGGATATCATTTTGAAGAAAGTCCTTATAAAAACGATTTGATTCTTGGAGAAAAAACAGGATATTCTTTTGGAACAGGGTATTCTTTTGGAAAATTTAAAATTGATATCGCTTATGATTATAGTGAACAAGAACGTACTGAGCAATTTTATCCTAATTCTGGGTTTACTAATACTGTTCTTGTAGATAATCAAATCAGAAATCTCACATTTACTTTTGGTATGAATTTCTAGAACACAATACTTTCATACAAAAAAACCGAGATTAAGGCATCTCGGTTTTTTTGTATGAAAGTATTTTATCGTATTAATGAAAAATTACCTGCAAAAATTCTCCGCCGTATATTCGGGTCTCTAGGCTCATTAAATTCTACTCTAAACCAATAACCTGAAGAAGGCATATTTTTTCCGTTATAGGTACCATCCCATCCTGGACCTCCAGCTCTTAGTTGTTTTAGCAATTTACCATATCTATCAAATATATAGATTAGTGCCGTGGGTTGACCTTCAATATTAATCAGACTCCAAGTATCATGAAAACCATCTCCATTGGGTGTAAAATATTTAGGGTATCCTAAAATTATAATAACATCAGATATTTCTTCACTAGCAGGACAATTTGCATATCTGGCTGTAATAAAATAATCTCCTGGAGGCACATTAGAAAAAATAGCAGAAGATTGAAAAGGTCGATATTCTAAAAAACCATTTCCTATATCCCGATCAAGTCTATACTCAAAATCATCAAATCCCGCAGCTTCTACATCAGGGGCAGCAACTACTTCTGCTGTAATAGTATACCCTCCTGCAAAAGATTCTTCAGCAATAGAATATCCTACAGAGACAACAGCATCTGAAACATCTAGAACTACTAAATCATCTGGAGAATCAGAGACCTCTGTTCCTGTTTCATCAAAACCTCTTAATTGGTACACTCCTTCTGTATTTATCTCCAAAAATGGAACCATACCTTCAGGATCAGGAATATCTACAAAATTAGAAGTTCCTACATCTGATCTAGCCCATCGATAGGTTATTGCTCTAGGAAATCTTCCTTCTACAGTAACAGGAAATTCACCACATGTAGCAATATCAGGCCCTACACCTGGCTCTAAAATACTACAATCTGTAGTTCCTGCATTATCTTCATTAAGGTTGGTTTGTTGAAGTTGAATAACCCCTGCCTCATCTGCAAAATTAGTAATCAAAACAATGTAGTACTCATCAGATCGAGCATTAGGTATCGTTAATGTTTCTATATAAATATCATCATCTGGCGTTCTTGCATAACTACAATCTACAATATTAGTATTATCCATATTATCAACATAATAATCCTGATCATCAACATTATTCACACATTCTGCGGGGCGTATATCCTCTCCATCCCCATTATTATCACATCCTTGAGAAAGAATATCACAATCCACGAATGAGGTAGTAAAAGGTCCCCAGGCAATAAAATCGACATCAAGTTGCCTTTCTCCCCTATCCAAATTACTATCACCATCACCATCAACCCACTGCTGAATATCAAAAATCAATTCTCCTGGTTGATCAATACGAATAAAATACCATGCTGGATTAGGAGTAGTGTTTAAACAACCTACTTCGCCAAGACCATCCATATCACCAGTTGTATTAGGGAAAGTCAATTCTAAAGAAGCATCAGAACAAAAAGGCTGAGCAGCTCTACAAGCCACATCAAAATCCTGAGCATAAAAAAATGTACTTTTAAAGACAAGAATGCTAAAAAGTAATAAAATTTGAGGTAATCTTTTTACCATTTTCATATAACTAACATTAAAACTTTATTCTTAGTGTGTTACAGTCTAATTTGGAGCTTAAATATACAGAACTTCTCCAAGAAAACTAATATCTTTAATTGTTTAACATAGCTTTTGCCAAGTAAAACAACAAAACCGTATCTTTGCACACCATAATATAGAAGATATTTATTAATGTAATTCTATTTATGTCACAAAAAAAATAAAAAGTGAGAATTGGCTAAGAAATATTTCTGAATATGATTCTTTTTACTTTAACTATTTTTTGTAAGATTTTTAATAAATTATAAAATTTTGAAGTGTGAAAATTGACAAGGCCCTTGAAGCACTAGGTGATAATCATGTAGCTACCAGTGCTACTACTCCTCTTAGAGAAGATGCCTTTAACCTTAGTGATGCCGAAAAAATTGCTTTGATTAAAGAAGATGTAAAACATATTATGGAAACTCTGGGACTAGATTTAACCGATGACAGTCTTAAAGGCACTCCGCAACGTGTAGCAAAAATGTTTGTGAATGAGATTTTTTCGGGTCTTCACCCTCAAAGAAAACCAGATGCCTCTACATTCGACAATCATTACAAATATGGAGAGATGCTGGTAGAAAAAAATATTACGGTATATTCTACTTGTGAACATCATTTACTCCCAATTGTTGGTCGAGCTCATGTGGCATATATTTCTAATGGCACTGTAGTTGGGTTATCCAAAATGAATCGTATTGTTGATTATTATGCAAAGCGTCCACAAGTACAAGAACGCTTAACCATGCAAATTGTTCAAGATTTACAGGTAGTTCTGGGAACAAAGGATGTAGCTTGTGTTATCGATGCAAAGCATTTGTGTGTAAATTCGCGAGGAATCAGAGACATCGAAAGCAGTACAGTTACTAGTGAGTTTGGTGGCAAATTTAAAGAACAATCTGTAAAAAGAGAATTTTTGGATTATATCAAATTAGACACTACCTTTTAATTTTCTTTTCAACAAGAATCATAAGAATTACTCTATATTATGGCAGCAACTTCGTTGTATAAAACTCAAGAATTAAGAATTTATAATTCTATTTCAGGTCAAAAAGAAATATTTAAATCTATTACAGAAGGCACTATAGGCATGTATGTATGTGGACCTACAGTTTATAGCAATGTACACTTAGGAAACTGTCGTACATTTATATCTTTTGACTTAGTATTTAGATACCTAAAGCATTTGGAGTATAAAGTTCGCTATGTTAGAAATATTACCGATGCTGGTCATCTTGAAAATGATGCAGATGAAGGCGAGGATAAAGTGGCAAAAAAAGCACGGCTAGAACAGTTAGAGCCGATGGAAATCGTACAGCGATATACATTAGATTTTCATCATGTCATGTCCAAATTTAATGCAATATCGCCAAGTATAGAACCTACAGCTACTGGGCATATCATAGAACAAATTGAGATTATCAAAACTATTATTGATAATGGTTTTGCATATGAATCCAATGGTTCTGTTTATTTTGATGTTCAAAAATTTAATAAAACGAACCATTATGGAAAGTTAAGTGGGCGCAACCTTGAAGATATGATTGCAAATACCCGGGAATTATCTGCTCAAAGCGACAAGAAAAATCCTCAGGATTTTGCACTTTGGAAAAAAGCAGAACCTCAGCATATTATGCGTTGGCCATCTCCATGGAGCGATGGTTTTCCTGGTTGGCATCTGGAGTGTACTGTAATGAGTACCAAATATCTAGGCGAGAGATTTGACATTCATGGAGGAGGAATGGATTTAAAATTCCCTCATCACGAATGTGAAATTGCACAGGGAGAAGCTGCTTGTGGTCAAACTCCTGTAAATTATTGGATGCATGCCAATATGCTTACGCTTAATGGTAAAAAAATGTCTAAATCAACTGGAAATACGATATCTCCAGGAGAATTATTTTCGGGAAATAATAATTTTTTAAATAAGCCATTTAATCCTACCATTGTTCGGTTTTTTATGCTTCAGGCACATTATAGAAGTGTCTTGGATTTTTCTAACGATGCATTAGAGGCCTCAGAAAAAGGGTTTTATAAATTGATAGATGCAATACAAACAATCGATATATTATCACCTAGTTCGGCTACAGATGGATTTAATGTGCAAGCTTGGAGACAAGAATGCTATGACGCAATGAATGATGATTTTAATAGTCCTATCCTGATTGCTAAGTTATTTGATGCCGTTAAGTTTGTTAATACCGTTAAAGAACAAAAAGCTACAGTTTCTGCAATTGATCTTGAATTATTACGCAAAACCATACATGCTTTTGTTTTTGACGTTCTTGGATTAGTAAATATAAATGAAACTGCTTCAGATATAAGTGATAAGCTTTCTGGGGCTGTAGAATTACTGATTAACCTAAGAGCAGAAGCAAGAGCCAATAAAGATTTTGCTACCAGTGATAAAATAAGAGATGAACTTATAGAAATTGGCATTCAACTTAAGGATAGCCGGGATGGTACGAGCTTTTCATTAAATTAGATCATTTTGGCTTTTAAAACGACCATAAAACAAATTTTAATATTTCCATTTGTGGTATTGGTTAAGTTATATCAAAACCTGATATCACCGTTAACTCCTGCTACCTGTCGTTATCAACCTACTTGTTCGCATTATACTCTCGAAGCGTTACAAAAACACGGGCTTTTTAAAGGAGGAATGCTTTCAATTAAGCGTATTTTTAGCTGCCACCCCTGGGGAGGTAGTGGCTATGATCCAGTTCCTGATATTGAGAATGAATCTATCAAAAATGACTAGAAAAGATACTTTTATGATAATTGTATTCATAAAACGTCTGGTCATTTTTTCAATATATGAATATGTAATATAGTTCTCATATAAATACCTATATTTACTTTTAAAAAATAAAACTCACTCATGATATTTTCAAAAATTATCTGGAATCCAGTTGAGGGAATAGATCTCGGCTTTTTTGTTATTCGTTTTTACAGCTTAATGTTTGTAATTGCCTTTACATTAGGTTGGTATCTAATGAAAAAAATCTATATCCGAGAGCATATTTCTATGGAGAAACTAGATTCTATATTTATATATGCTGTTATCGGCACATTATTAGGTGCCAGATTAGGGCATGTATTTTTTTACGACTGGAATTATTACAAGAACAATCTTTTAGAAATTCTTTTGCCTTTCAGGTTTAAGCCAGCATTCGAATTTGTAGGTTTTCAGGGGTTAGCGAGTCATGGAGCTGCTATTGCTTTTATAATTGCAATGTATTATTATTCTAAAAAAATCTTACACAAGCATCCGCTTTGGGTTTTAGACAGAGTCACTATTCCTGCAGCATTTGGAGGTATTTTTGTTCGATTAGGTAATTTTTTTAATTCTGAGATTATTGGAAAAGAATCTGGAGATTCTTTTTTTGGAGTAAAGTTTATACGTGATGGTATAAGTAAAAGAGAAGCTTTAAAAGAGACAGGAATGGATAGCGTTAATAACGCGTATTCTGCAATCGTAGAAAACCCTAAATTCTCTAACCTGCTAGAAGCTATTCCGTATCGTCATCCAGCTCAATTATATGAAGCTTTTGGATATATATTCGTATCTGTTATCTTATGGCTGATCTATTGGAAAACGGATAAACGAAATAATAGTGGATTTCTTTTCGGAGTGTATTTAATTCTAATATTTACAGTACGCTTTATTGTAGAATACGTTAAATCAAGCCAGGGAGGTTTTGAAAGTGTCTTAGGTGTACTATCAACAGGACAATGGCTCAGTATTCCTTTTATTATTGTTGGCTTGTATTTTGTAATACGCTCAGGCAAGAAAACTGAAGCTAATTAACTCCTACCAAAAAAACATATGCATAAAAAATCTGGTTGTTAAAACAACCAGATTTTTTATGTTTTTAGAATAGTGACTAAAAAATCTCGTTAGATTCTTTTAGTTTTTCTGTATTAGCTACCAACTGAAGTTCGTCTATAATTTTCTGAATATCTCCATCAATAATATTACCCAAATCATATAATGTTAAACCAATACGATGATCGGTTACACGACCTTGCGGATAGTTATAAGTTCTAATCTTAGCAGAACGATCTCCTGATGAGACCATACTTTTACGTTTCTCAGAATCTGCAGCCTGTTTCTTTTCTAATTCTAAATCATATAATCGAGAACGTAATACTTTTAAAGCTTTTTCAAGGTTTTTATGTGATGATTTCTGATCCTGGCAACTTACAATCATTCCTGTGGGTTCATGATGTAACTTAATTGCAGAATACGTAGTATTTACAGACTGCCCTCCTGGTCCTGTAGAGGTAGTACGCTCAATACGCACCTCTTGCATATCTAATTCAACATCAAACTCTTCGGCTTCAGGCAAAACCATTACGGTTGCTGCACTGGTATGTACTCGACCTTGTGTTTCGGTTTGAGGAACCCGTTGTACACGATGCACACCTGCTTCAAATTTTAAGGTACCATACACATCTTCACCATTGACTTCAAAAATAATTTCTTTATAACCACCACTGGTTCCTTCATTAAGATCTACAACACTGGTAATCCACCCTTTACCTTCACAGTACTTGGTATACATTCTAAATAAATCTCCTGCAAAAATACTTGCTTCGTCTCCTCCTGTTCCTGCACGAATTTCTACCACACAGTTCTTAGCATCTTCGGGATCTTTTGGCACAAGCATAAACCGAATCTTATCTTCCAGATCAGGTAATTCTTCTTTAGCTTCTTCTAGCTGCATTCTGGCCATTTCTACCATCTCTGCATCACTACCATCTGCAATAATTTCTTCTGCTTCTTTTTGATTATCGGTAAGCTCTATATAACGAGCTCTTTCATCCATAAGTGCTCTGAGATCTTTATATTCTTTATTAAGTTGTATGTATTTTTTTTGATCTGCAATAATATCTGGCTGAATGATTAGATCACTCACTTCATCAAATCGTTGCTTAACAATATTTAATTTATCAATCATAGTAAATATATCCTAACTGTAGAATTTACAAAAGTAAGCTTTTTTGTGAAAAGCTCGTATAACATAAAGAATACAAAAGCAATTATAATTTACAAATTTGATTATAGGATATTTAGAGATTGTTTGAAAACAGTAGTAATTACAAACAAACTACCTCGGGACAACTCTATCAGGTATTAAACTCTAAAAAAGAAAAGTTTTTTCAATTATAATCAGATATTCATTCTAAGAGTATATTTAAACTCCCTGCTTCCTGAAAACCATTGTTTTGAGAACCATGAGGAGACTTCAAATCATTCAAATATCCCGATATGTTCATAAAATGTATTTAAACATGCTCTAAATTAGCGTCAAAAAAATGAACATTCAGAGATAAAAGTTCAATATATCGAATAAGCTATGGAAGAAAGTTTTTAGTCAAATATAAACCCCATCAAATAGTATGGAAATGATGGGGTTTATTTAATATAAATTAATAGAGGTAATCTAAAATTTGTATACCAATTTTTAATTCTATTGTACTATAACTTCTTCAATTCTAGCTCTAGGAGCATTTTCTCTTACAGATCTAATACCATTTTCCATTCCTTGTTTGGAAACATACATTTGACTGGTACCTATTACCTGACCATTTCCAGCTTTCAGGTTAAAATAAAATTTGTTATTTTTTGAAATCTTACGGTCAAATTTACCATCTTCACAAGAATTTTTTCTCACAGAAGAAATCCCGTTTTTTGCTCCAGCTTTGCTATTATAAACTTCGCTGCTTAAGATAACCTGTCCATTTTTTGCTTTCAAAGTAAAGTGATAGCTACCATTGTTGTTTTTGAGTTCAAATACTCCAGTAGTACAAAGTTTTGCTTCTTGTTTTGCTTCTTGTTTTGAATCTGCAAGTTCATGAGTCAAATCTGCTGAGTTGTATAACTCACTTTCAATTTCTCCTTTTTCACAAGAGGTTAATGCAATTGCTACCAGCATAATACCAGCAATGTAAGAAATAGTTTTTTTCATTTTTCGGTTTTAAATTGTTAAATAATGATTTTTATCTATCTTTTTGTTTCTTCTGCTAATTTCGCATTATGCTTATTCATTTTGTCTTGTCTTTATCATTACAAAATAACTTTGACCATACTACTCAAAAAAACGTTTGTGTAAACATTGCAGATACCACAAAAACATGAGTGACAAATTTAGATTCCCTACTACGCCACGCAAAGTGTAATTTTAGTTTTGTGATGAATACCATATAATCAGGGATGAAATAACTTAAACAAGGAAATATGTTTTTAATAAAATAATAGTTTGATGACGAATTGCATACAATCAGGGATGAGATACTTTATGTAGTTGATCTTTAAAAACAGGATACAGCTTTATTATAGTATTTTTATCGTTGTAAAGGCTCTACATTTTATAATAAAAAAGACCTCCAGAACTATACTCCTGAAGGTTTTCATATTTCCAATACAACAATTTTTCATGAATTTAAAAACAAAACTTAATTCAAAAGCATTAATGTACTCCCATCATTAGTTTTTTGATTATTGGAGAAATTAGAATTGCAATTATTCCTATTCCCATAGTAATGACACCAAAATTGGCATATACAGATACATAAGAATATAATTGTTGAAAGGCTTCCCTATTGCTACCTTCTGCCATAGTATTAGATAATCCTGTAACAGTCTCACTTATTGTTCCTGCAAGACCTTCTGAGAAAATGTTTGCTTCTCCTTCTTTTACAGTGGTTAACTTTGCTATTTTTCCGGCAAAAAAATGTCCATAGAAATTTGCCGAAAACCAAACTCCCATAATAAAGGTAACGTATTTTACTGGTGATAATTCGGTTATTTTAGAAAGTCCTATAGGGGATAAGAATAATTCTCCAACGGTTAACACTAAATATCCAAAAATCAAGTAAAACATTGGTGTTCTTGCATACTCATCAACTTCTTGAGCAGCCATCCCGAAAATTAGAAATCCTAATCCCAGAAACAGCATTCCTAAGCCAAATTTGATAGCTGAATTAGGGTTTGTCTTTTTCTTACTCAAAAATGTCCATAGTAGTGCAAAGGGAATTGCTAATACAACTATCCACGTAGAGTTTATACTATTGGTTTGCGCAGCATTAATCCCAATAAGGTTTACATTTCTGTCTGCAAATAATGTAAGTGAGCTTCCAGCTTGCTCGAATACTGCAGCAAACAAAGCATATAGGCTGGTAAAATATACTGCAACCAATAACCTCTTTCGTTCTTTGACTGATACTTTTGACAAAATGTAGGTTATATATCCGATCAAAAAGAAAGTTGCAATCCAAACTAGGTAATGCTCAAATTCATTAAATCGTACAATCAATGCAAATACTGGAACCGATAACCACGCCAACAACCATATACGATCTCCTTTATTAAGACCATATATTTTCTTTTCATAATTCTTGATATCGGGTACTAGTCCCTTGTCTCCAAAAACAGCTAGTTGCGTTCCTTGTTTAAAAACTAAAAGTCCAACCAGCATTCCTATTCCTGCTAATAGAAACCCATAGTGCCATCCGTATAGTTCGGCAAGCCAGGCACACAGTAAAGGAGCTATGGCTCCTCCCAGGTTAATCCCCAGGTAAAAAATTGTAAATCCAGAGTCTCTTCTTCTATCTCCTTCGTTATACAATGTTCCTACCATTGTAGAGATATTAGGTTTGAAAAAACCATTTCCTACGATGATTAAAGCCAGTGATCCGTAGAAAAATACAGGAGTCTCAATAGTTAGAAAAAAATGCCCTGCTGCCATCAAAACCCCTCCTAGTATGATTGATTTTCGATATCCCATGTATCGATCGGCTATAATACCCCCAATCATAGGAGTAACATATACCAGTGACATATATGCCGCCATTACTCCAAACGATTTGTCATCAGAATATAACAGATGTTTGGTCATATACAGCACCAAAAGTGCTTTCATACCATAAAATGAAAATCGTTCCCATAGTTCTGCAAAAAA
>CAKMZM010000005.1 GCA_929200365.1 uncultured Flavobacteriaceae bacterium
AAGGCTTAGATTTAAGTTCGTTTTCACTACTGTTTTTCATTAGTTCTGTTCCTCTTCCCAGTAAATGATCAAGTTGCTGTATTATTTCAGGTACTTCCATTTTTGAGTACGCATTATATATAATCAAACATCGTATCAAAGTTACGAAAGGCAATTGTACTTATATACATTGAACTCATCTTAACTTTTTCTTTTCCCTAAAAAATGACTGAAATTCACCCATATTTCGTTACTTTTTTTATCTGGGTGCTGCTATGAATTTCAAAAAGTGTCTCATCTGGTCAAATCTCTTCTCATTTTCGGTTAAAAACAAAAAGTCAAGATGAGTTCATTCATAAATGTTTATTATGTAATCATTATTTTTAAATTGAAATAATAAAACTATTTCAATTGGCAACATTCTTTACAAACTCGTTTAAAAGGAAACAGCAACTGCCCTGTATAGCTTTCTTTTTTTGGATATTGCATATGGCTTTCTATAACTCCAACACCCTCTACTTTGCCTTTGAGATTATAATAGGTTCCGAAAACCAGATCCCAATACGGAAAAATATTTCCATAATTTTTAGCTTCATGCAGTAGTTTACTATGATGAAAATGATGTAATTGTGGCGTAACGATCAAATAATCTAAAAAACCTGTTTTAGTTTTGATATTTGCATGAGAAATATATGCAATGACCACATGTGCTACTCCTACCAAAAAGATTATATCTTCACTAAACCCTAATAACAAAATAGGTGTCATTTTAAACACAGTATTAAAAAAAATATTAATCGGGTGTATCCAGTTTGTTTTAAACCAATTTAATGAAGTTGGTAAATGATGAATCGAGTGTATTTTCCATAGCAATAAGCTTAGGGTAGAATCATGGTTTCCGACATGACTGATCCTATGATAGAAATACGGTAAGAATTCTCCTATTATATTTGCGACCACAAAGGTTAGTACGAGGGGAACATCGTCCCATATTTCTGATGGTTTAAAGAAATTTTGTTGAAGATATAGTACAAAAGATAATGATACTATTTTTCCTAATGCATCAAATAATGTTGTCGAAAATATAAAGTGCTTTATATCTGTTGCAAGGTTATTTCGTTTGGTTTTCCAATCTGTTTTTAAGGGAATAATTTGTTCGAATATTAAAATATAAATTGCCGTAAAAAGAAAGATAGCATAAGACGATATTTCAAAACTCCAACGTTTACTAATTGTTAAGGATGCAATTATGCCAGTTAGTAATAGCAGAACGGGAATGGTTAAAACAGGTAAGATTTTATTTTGCTTCATTATTCTATTTTAACCTATAGTCGTATAAATAGAACAAAAAGATGCAGCTTTATATCGTTAAATTCAATTTATCTATCTGGGTCATCAGTTCTGTTGGTAATTCGCAATCATCTTTAAGCAGAAATCCAGTTATCTGCCCTTTATTATTGTATGATATCTCTATACAATCGGTCACTAATTCCTTTAGTTTTTTCCGCCCTCTTTGTATTCTTGATTTAGTAGCTGTTAAGCTTAGATCTAAAATCTTGGCAATCTCTTTTTGAGGCTTCTGTTCTATATCACTTAGATAGAGTGCATCTGCATATTGCTTCGGAAGATAATTTTGGATAACAAATCCCGATAAATCACACACACAAGCACTAGATATTGATGTTTCTACAATCTCAGGTTGATCTTTTATAATGGTAGTCTGTATTTTATTTTTTCTATAATAGTCTGCAATCGTATTTCTTGCTACCTGAAAAAGCCAGGATTTGTAATTATTGATTTCTTGGTTTTTGTGTATCGCAGTATGTAGTTTTATGCCCACATCTTGAACTATATCCTCGCCAATACTGTTATCATTAACTTTTGTTTTAACGAAGTTTAATAACGGTTTTTTATGTTCTTCCCAAATATTCTCGAATTTCATATGGTTATCTTTTTCGTATTACTTCTTCTGAGGTTAATCCAAATATAGGTGGAGTCTTTATCTCCAATAGTGCCAGATACGTGTATAATACTCCTCTGTGGTGGATTTCATGTTCTGCCATAGCTCTTAGTAATTTCCATATTGTTATTTTGTGACCTCCTGGGGTTTCACATTTTTCAAGTAAATCTTCGGGTTTGAGCTGCGAAAGAATTGTTGCCGATTCGAGATGTAGTTTATTATACAGATTAATTGTCTTTTGATATCCTTTTGCATAGCTTTCTCCACAACCAGTATATAAACTTGGCTTTAACTGAACGTTTTCTACATACATTAATCTTTCTGTAAGTGCTAGATGTCTTATAATATCACCAATAGTAAATTTTCCTTTACTAGCAGTCCATTCTATTTTTTCTGTTGGAATATGCTCAAATAACCTTTGGGTACGATCTTTTATCCTAGTATAATACTTAAGAAAACTATGTATATCCTTTATTTCCATAACTTCATTGATCTAAGTATAATCTTTACTAAAAGTTAAGATTAAAACGCGTTCATTCAAAGTTACTATAATCTTTTTGAATACTCCTACTTTGTCATCTTACTAATAGTGCTGGTAAAAATGCGTTAGGGATTGCAGTGAAAATCCCACAGCCCGACGAAGAGAGGTGCGAGGAATTGTAACGAAAAGCCCGACTCGATAGGGAAACGTCCTTAGACGACAAAGTATGAATGCTATATACAGTAATAGAGAAACGACAAATCAGTGAAATGACAAATTATATTCTTGCCGTACTCTTATCTAGATATATGTACATAATTTTAGTACTTTTAGGCTTTATTTTAGACGAGCATGATGATAAAACGTATTGGATATATCTTCTTTTTTTGGATAACCATATCAATGTATGGGCAAGATATTGCCATTTTACAATATAAAGGAGGTGGTGATTGGTATAGTAATCCTACAGCTATTCCTAATCTTATTACATTTTGTAATCAAAATATTAATACTGCAATACCTGCCAAGCCAAAAACGGTAAAGCCAGAAAGTGTTGATATATTTCAGTATCCATACATTCATATGACAGGGCATGGTAATGTGTTTTTTACAGATGTAGATGCCAAAAACTTAAAGGATTATTTATTAAGCGGTGGTTTTTTACATATTGATGATAATTATGGTATGGAACCATATATTCGAAAAGAACTCGTTAAGGTTTTTCCTGATAAGGAACTGGTAGAATTGCCTGTAACACATCCTATCTTTTCATCAAAATATAATTTCCCACAGGGATTACCCAAAATCCATGAGCATGACGGAAAACGACCACAAGCATTGGGAATTATTCATGAAAATCGTTTGGTACTACTCTTTACTTTTGAAAGTGATTTGGGTGATGGTTGGGAAAATCCAGAGGTACATAATGATCCAGAAGAAATAAGATCCAAAGCACTAAAAATGGGAGCTAATATTATTAAATACGCTTTTGAGAATTAATGTCAGAGCAATTACATCATTATCATAATCGGTTTGTAAAAAATCAATTTCCGATAACTCTTATTTGTGATCAGGTAAATTCGCCTGCAAATATTGGAAGTATATTTAGAATCGCAGATAGTTTTGGTATAGAGCAAATCTATTTTTGTGGAGAAGATATTACTGTGATTAGTAAACGAATGCAGCGTACAGCAAGAGCTACACACGAGATCATATCTTATCATCAAACCGAAGATAGTATACCTATCGTACAGCAATTTAAATCTGAAGGGTATACCATCCTGGCATTAGAAATTACCGATACAAGTATTCCTGTTGCTGATTATAAACCATCTCCCCAGGAAAAAATAGTACTTGTGATCGGGGAAGAAAATTTTGGAATATCTAATGATATTTTAGCATTAGTAAAGCATAGCGTACATATCAATATGTATGGTAATAATAGCAGTATGAATGTTGCTACCGCAACAGGAATTGCTCTATATGAGATTACAAAACAAATATTGAGTAGTAAAAAATAATACTCCCAAAAGAAAGCAATAAAGCACAAATCAAAACTTTGTAACTTTGAATCTTCGAAATTTTAAAATATGAATTCAAAAACAATTGCATACGGAATCTTAAGAGCGGTAACTATTATTATTGGTGTCTTGGGGTTACTCTGGTTTCTCTATAAAATACAGTCTGTTCTTATATATATAGCTTTTGCTTCTGTAATTTCTTTAATGGGTAGACCCTTGGTTCTATTTCTTAAAAAGAAACTGAAATTTAAAAATTCATTGGCAGTGATCACTACATTACTAATTGTTATTGGGTTATTTCTGAGTATTTTTATGTTGTTTGTTCCTATTATTAGTGAACAAGGACAATTAATTGGTGAAATTGACATCAATAAATTGGGTGATGATATCAATAGGTTTAATCAGGAGGTTAGTGCTTATTTCAGAGTAGAAAAATTAAATTTTGTAGAACTGATTAAACAAACCGATCTCATGCAATTTTTTGATTTAAAAGCTATCCCTAATACCATAAATTCGTTTTTAAGCGGTTTCGGGGCGGTTTTAATTGGATTATTCTCGGTTTTATTTATTTCTTTCTTCTTACTGAAAGACAGCCTTCTTCTCGAAAATAGTTTATTGGTATTTGCCAAAAAAGAAGATGAAAACAAATTTATGAGAGCATTTTCTAAAATAAAAGATTTACTCTCGCGATATTTTGTCGGTTTGTTATTACAGGTAGTAATCCTGTTTGTTCTATATGCTATACTCTTATTGATATTTGGAGTTCATAATGCTATTGCAGTAGCCTTAATAGCTGCTATTTTTAATCTTATTCCTTACATAGGGCCTTTGTTTGGAGGGATATTTGTACTCATACTGGCTATTACCAGTAATCTGGGACTTGATTTTCAAACCGTGATTTTACCCAAACTAACTTATATTTTGATTGGATATCTAATCATTCAGCTCATCGATAATTTTCTAAATCAACCTTTGATTTTTGGAAATAGTGTAAAATCTCACCCGTTAGAAATCTTTTTGGCTATTCTTATTTTTGGGTTACTTTTTGGTATCGGAGGACTCATCGTTGCAGTACCTTTTTATACAGCAATAAAAGTAATTGCTAAAGAATTTCTTTCGGAATATAAAATTGTAAAAACACTTACCAAAGATCTTTAAGTGAATCCTTTACTATTACATAAAGAGGTACAGAGGTTTATTACTGAAAAATCTGAGAGTACACTCGATATAAGTACCCTGATTTTAAGCAAAAGCCCTTTTGAAGGGGTTTCTAGCAAGGAATTAGCGCAACAAATTCAAGGAAAACGTAAAGCAAAAAAAAAGTTACCCACTTGGTATACTAAAAACAAAATTTATTACCCACCAACGCTTAATCTAGAGCAAACTTCTTCTGAAGTAACAGCTTTGTATAAAAGCAAGCTTGTTTCGGGAGCATCTTTAATCGACCTAACTGGTGGTTTCGGAATTGATGATTATTTTTTTGCAAAACAAATGGAAACAGTAATTCATTGTGAATTAAATGCATCATTAAGCGAAATTGCTTTACATAATTTTGAAATACTCGAGCAGAAAAATATCCAAACTATTATCGGAGATGGGTTAGACATTTTGAAAGATCACAATACTCTGGATTGGATTTACATTGACCCCTCTAGAAGACATGATAGTAAAGGAAAAGTATTCTTTCTAGAAGACTGTTTGCCCGATGTGCCTTCTAATTTAAATTTACTTTTTAGGAAAAGTAACAATGTCTTAATCAAAACTTCTCCTTTACTAGATATTCAAATGGGGAGCAAAACATTGCAAAATATAAAAGAAATTCATGTGGTTGCTGTAGAAAATGAAGTCAAAGAATTAATATGGATTCTTGATAGAATCTATACTGGGGATATCAAAATCATAACGACCAACATTCAAAAAACAATACATCAGACTTTTTCTTTTTTCCTAAAAGATGAAGCTAAACAATCTGCCAGTTTTGGGTTTCCTATGACCTATCTTTATGAACCCAATGCTGCAATTCTAAAAAGTGGAAGTTTTCAAAGTATTGCTACTGCTTTTGAGTTAACAAAACTTCATAAGAATTCTCATTTATATACTTCTGATCATAAGATTGATTTCCCTGGAAGAAGATTTGAAATCATGGACACATATCCATATCAGAAAAAAATACTCTCTAAAATCGGTATTACCAAAGCAAATATTACAATACGTAACTTTCCAGAATCTGTTGCTACATTACGAAAAAAATTTAAAATTAAAGATGGTGGTGATCATTATCTATTTTTTACAACAGATTGTGATAACAAAAGGAAGGTAATTCTTTGTAAAAAATGTTTTAGTACATGACAAAAATTAACTGTGAATAGTAATACGCCTAATAATTTTATGGTTCATCAAGACCTGTGAGGTCTGTAAAACAAAAATTTAATAATATTTTAATAGTCAATTACTTAAGTGTTTATCCTGATTTTTTGTCATGTACTTAGAAAAAATGTATTCTCTAAAAAATATTATACCAAATCAATTATAAAATGCAATATAATAGAGGTAGTTGCTTTTTTTCCTTATATCATATTATAAAAAATGAAAAGTGACTATTTTTTCAGTTAACAGCAATTACAGAGATTTCTATATTCACAGATTTTGGTAGAGTTAACACCGCTACAGTTTCTCTTGCTGGTGCAGTCTCTTCATTAAAATAACTACCGTATACGGCATTTACTTCAGCAAAATTATTCATGTCACTTAAAAAAATAGTGGTTTTAAGAACATTTTCGAATGTCATCCCAGCTTCATTCAATACAGCTTTTAGGTTCTGCATAACCTGTTTAGCTTCAGTTTTAATATCATCCAGAACTAATGCACCTGTTTCTGGATTAATAGCAATCTGACCTGATGTGTATAATGTGTTTCCGTTTAAAACAGCTTGACTGTAAGGACCAATAGGGGCAGGGGCTTTGGTTGTAGTTATAATTTTTTTCATGTGAGAGTATATAGTTAATAATTTTATTGCTAATCTGAAACCCGACACTTATAACTGTTTGTCTGGTTCACGTCTTTTGTCCCATTTAATATCACTAAGCATCGATGACTTGATACCAATAAAGAAATTCCAAGAGGTTCTATTACTAAAAGGAATCCAGTTAAAATTCATAACCCAGCTTTCTAAATTTCGCTGAAATCTTAAATTAGTATAGGTAAATCCAGGATTCTTTAGATCATATCCAGAAGATACCCCAACAGACCATCGTGGTGCGAGCTCTAGATCACCAGAAAACATGATAGAATGTGATGATATTTCGTTTTGCCGGGCACTATTACTATAATTAACATTGTAGGATAATCGCAATGTCCAGGGGATTTTATAATTATAGTTTTTTATGTCTTTATCGGTATTTTTACTTTTGTCTTTATCAAAAGAACGATTTTCTCCAAAATCAGTAACTCCACCAAATAGATTATCAGGCCGACCTTCATTTCTGAAATTTTGATTATCTAAAGGATCTTCATTAACTTTTCCTTTTTCAAAATCGTTGCTCGAAAACGAATACCCAAAATTAGCACTAGCTCTGGTTAAACGAAAAAGACTACCTCCATTATCGATATTCCATACATCGATTTTTTTATTATTATTGTCTAATGCATAAGGGTCTAATTGTGCATTAAAATTGATATCTAATTTGTTCTGGATTATTGGGATATTACCAGTAACAGATATCGGGCTTAATTTTAAAGAATCTCCCGCCACATTATACGATGTACTAAAGTTAAGGTTGTTTAATATAGTAACTTTTTTGGCTTCTGTAGCTGTACTATCCTTACTATTTACCTTCATTTCTATATTATTACTAAGAGTAAATCCAATACTGCTAGAAAATACATTATTTGGAGCACCAAAGTAACCTCCTTCAAATCTGGAGTATTCTACAACTTCTGTCTCATCAATATTGGTTGTATTAGGGTCATCAGTAACTGTATAACTATCATAAAATTCACTAAATGCTGGGTTGATACTATAGCTAACAGAAGGTCTCATAGTATGGCGGATCGCTTCGATTTTTTTACCTTTTTTAAACTTGAAAGTACCATAGATAGTTGTTCCCAAGCTTGTTGAAAAATTATACGTACGAAAAGCATCAAAACCTTTTATGGTATCTCGTACTACTTCGCCTGCACCATCATTAGCACTTGAGTCATAACTTTGCTTTATGGTTTCAAAAACCCAGTTTTCCTGATAATTTGCCCCCGCTGTAGCACTAAGATATGTGAGTATTTTAAAGTTTGTAGTTAAAGGAATCGAATGTTGCATCCCTGTTTTAGCACTTTTAAACATATCTGCAGAGAATAAATCATCATCGGTAGTTTGTATTCTGTTTTCTCCTCTAAAATTATATTGTGTATTTATATTTTGTATAATCCCTTTTTTTACACCTACTTTTGGAGCAAATGGAAATACTCTTGATAGACTTAAATTCATATTAGGAAGTGATAAATTTACAGTTCCTGTATTGGTATTAGAGTTATGAGTAGCTGCAATATTAACATTTACCTGAGGATCTCCTTGAAATGTCTTGGCATAAGATATAGAAGAACTAATTTGATTATTCAGAAAATTACCAGTATTTAATTGGTTGGTAGATTGTTGGAAAAAGTTACTACTTCCATAATTTACAGAAGCCGAGAACCTCGAATTTGGATTAGCTTTTGCATCCTGACTATGAGTCCATTGGATATTATATGTTGTAGTTTTGGCAAAATCGGGAAATCCCCTTTCGCTTCTTAGATTGTTTTCATATCTAAATCTTAGATTTCCTCGATACTTATAACGAAGGGCATAAGCCGATTCTACTGCAAAAGTATAACTGCCATTGGTGTAGTAATCTCCCATAAGGGTTAAATCTACATAATCACTTATGGCAAAATAATATCCGCCGTTTTGAAGAAAATATCCACGGTTATTTTCCTCTCCTGGACTGGGGATAATAAACCCAGAGGTTCTGTCTTCTGTTAACGGGAAATACCCAAAAGGTAACCCTAACGGGGTAGGAACATCAGCAATAAACATATTCACAAGTCCTGTTACAATTTTCTTTTTAGGTACAAATTTAATCCTACGAGCATAAAAATAATATTCGGGATCTTCGATATTTTCTGAAGTAGTGAATTTTACATTTTTCATGTAAATTACAGAATCATTCTCACGTTTTGAAATCTCATTTTTAATTCTAAATCCATTCTGTTCTGTTCGGGAATTATATATCAGCGCTTTTTCGGTATCAAAATTAAAACGAATAGAATCTGGCTCTACTATATTTTGTGCTTGTTTAAAAACAGGAGTTTGTATATAGTCTCCTAGAGAATCTTTAATTCCATAGGCATATACCTCATTTTTGGTATTGTCAACAACAATAAATCCAGCATTAATCTGCATATCTCCATACAGAATCTCAGCATTATTATAAAGATACATCTTGTTCTCTTTACGACTTAATCTCATATAATCAGTAGCTTTATAGATAACATTATCTGTTAAAAGCTGCGGTTCTGGAGTAAGAGTGTCGTTTTTGACCGTATCCAGAGTTTTTTCATTAAGTAATTTTTCTGGATTGATTTCAATAGGTTTTATACTGTCTTGATTAGCAGGAATCGGCACCTCCTTGGTTTTGTTGATTTCCTGTGCTGCAATTTGACAAACACATAACAGTGAAAAACTTAGTGAATAAAGTATGTAACGTACCGTTGTTTGCAATGGTTTAAATCCTATTTTTGTATAACTATGGCTCAGTTTTTGAAGTGTCAAAATTACATATATTTTTTATGCTTAGATTGTAATTCATAAAAAAATAAAAAATTATATCAAAAGCATACCTTCTAAGCTGTATAAACATAGAAGATATAGGTTTATTATATAAGCCACAATCTTTAAATTTGTAACTTGTTATAGTAAATACTGAAACATAATGAAAATGTTTCAAAATTAGTAGTAAAATTATTTGTAGTTAATGAGACGAAGTATAGTACGTAATGTTTTTTTGTCGGTTTTTATATTTGTAGCACCTGTTTTTAATGCCAATGTGGTTGCCCAAGAAAAAGAAAAATTTGTTGTTGTTCTGGATGCTGGTCACGGTGGTCATGATCCAGGAAACCGTGGAAATGGCTACAAAGAAAAAGAAATTGCATTAGATGTAGTTTTGGCAGTAGGTGCTGCCTTAGAAAATGATAGTAGGTTTAAGGTAGTGTATACTCGAAAAACAGATACTTTTATAGAACTACATGAGAGAGGAAGTATTGCTAATAAATCTGGAGCAAATCTTTTTGTGTCTGTGCATTGTAACTCGCATCATTCTCAGGCTTTTGGTACAGAAACTTTTGTGTTAGGACTACATGCCAACAATGAAAATTTTAATGTGGCAAAAAATGAAAACTCTGTAATTTTATTAGAAGATAACTATGAAGCCAATTATGATGGGTTTGATCCTAATTCTCCCGAATCTATTATCGGGTTAACCTTAATGCAGGAAGAATATCTGGATCAAAGCCTTACTCTTGCCAGTTTTGTACAAAATAGATTTAAAAAAACTTTAGAAAGAAAGAGTAGAGGGGTAAAACAGGCAGCTTTTGTAGTTTTACATCAGACCTATATGCCAAGTGTTCTTATCGAGTTGGGATTTCTAACCAACAACAGCGAAGGAAAATATCTTAATTCTAAAAAAGGACAAGGCGATATGGCAAAATCTATTACAACTTCGATTATAGACTACAAAGAAAGTCTTGATGCAATTTATAAAGTAGATCCACCTAAAACTAGCGAAGTTACAACAGATACTACTCAAATGAAAGAGGATATTATATATGATGAAATCACATTTAAAATACAGATTGCAGCAGGATCTGGTGATATAGAACTGCAGCCATTTAATTTTAATGGTCTGGATCAACTATCTAAAAGTAAATCGGGAGATCTGTATAAGTATTATTACGGAAATACGTCTAATTATACTCTAATACAAAAATTAAAAGAAATTGCAGTAGGCAAAGGATTTGATTCTTGTTTTATAGTTGCCTTTCGCAATAATGAATTGATCTCTTTAACCGAAGCTCTAAAAGCAGATACATCGTCGAATTAATCTAAATAAATACTGATAATTCCTAGAAAATTACCAGTAGAAATGTATTTTTATTCTAAATTTGTGTTCTAAAATATAATCGATTTTGAAATTTACTCGAGAAGTCAAAACAGGAATATTAGCAATTTGTGCAATAGCACTTTTAATCTTTGGCTATAGTTTCCTGAAAGGAAAAAACCTCTTAGAAAATGATAGAACTTTCTATGCTATCTATGATAATGTAGAAGGACTAATACCGTCTTCTCCTGTAACTATAAACGGTATGGTTGTAGGACAGATAGTTTCTATTAGTTTTGCAGATACCAAAGGCAATCTTGTTGTTGAATTTAATGTAAGTAGCGATTTTTCGTTTTCAAAGAATAGCCTAGCCAAAGTATACGGAGGAGGGTTGATAGGTGGGAAATCTCTTGCCATAATACCTAAATACGAACAAGGTCTTGAAGCAAAAGATAAAGACACACTACCTAGTAAAATAGAAGCAGGTTTGCTAGAGCTGGTGAATGATAAACTAGCTCCTTTACAAGAAAAACTTGAAGCTGCCATTACAGATGCAGATACACTTCTTAACTCGGTTAACGGAATTCTTAATGTAGATAATAAAAATAATCTGAACTCTATTTTTAAAGATTTAAGTGTAACAGTTAAGAATTTTAAGGGTGCTTCAAACTCTTTAAACAATATTCTTTCTGGTAATGAAGATAAACTAAACAATACATTTGCTAATCTGGATAAAATGTCGACTAATCTTAGCAAGGTTTCAGACTCTTTGGCTCAGATAAATATAGCAGAATTAGGGAAAGATCTAGAAATTGTATTGACCAATTTTGAGAAAATTTCAAAAGATATTAATTCAGGAAGAGGAACAGTCGGAAAGTTACTGAAAGACGATAAATTATATAATAATTTGGAAAAAACCAGTAAACAATTAGAACTACTGATACAGGATTTACGATTAAATCCAAAGCGATATGTTCATATTTCGGTTTTTGGAAAGAAAAATACTCCTTATGAGAAAGTAAAAGATTCAATACGTTAAAAGATGATGCAATATATAACTAATATCCTGTTTATACTTGTTTTGGTAGCGGGTATTGGATATTTTATAAAGAATATTCGTAAAGTCATTCATAATATTCGATTAGGAAAAGACATAGATCGATCTGATAATAAAAGAGAACGATTTAAAAATATGGCTAAAATTGCATTAGGACAGTCTAAAATGGTACGACGCCCTGTTGCAGGAATATTACATATTATTGTATATCTAGGGTTTATAATCATTAATATTGAAGTATTAGAAATTGTTATTGACGGTATTTTTGGAACTCATAGAATTTTTGCCTTTTTAGGAGGGTTATACGATTTTTTAATAGGAGCATTCGAGATATTGGCAATTCTTGTATTTGTAGGGGTTGTTTTATTTTGGATTCGTCGTAATGTAATTAAATTAAAACGTTTTTGGAATCCAGAAATGAAAGGCTGGCCAAAAAATGATGGAAATCTGATTCTGTATTTCGAGATGGTTTTAATGACTCTGTTTTTAGTAATGAATGCATCAGATTTTCAATTGCAAACATTAGGAGCAGATCATTACATCAAGGCTGGGGCATACCCGATAAGCCAATATATATCACCACTTTTTAATGGGGTATCAGAAACAACTCTGATTCTATTAGAAAGAACATGTTGGTGGTTGCATATTATAGGGATATTAGTGTTTTTAAATTATTTATATTTTTCAAAACATTTGCATATTCTTCTGGCATTTCCAAATACATATTATGGAGATTTGAACCCTAAAGGAGCATTAGATAATCTGGAAGCTGTTACCAACGAGGTAAAGCTGATGATGGATCCCAATGCAGATCCTTTTGCTGCTCCCGCAGATGACCAGCAAGAAGGAGAACCAGAGAAATTTGGAGCATCAGATGTAACAGATCTAAACTGGGTTCAGTTGCTAAATTCATATACCTGTACCGAATGTGGTCGTTGTACCAGTGAATGCCCTGCAAATCAAACAGGAAAAAAACTGTCCCCACGTAAAATTATGATGGATACCAGAGATCGTTTAAAAGAAGTAGGAGACAATATTGATAAGAACGGTAGTTTTGTAGACGATGGAAAACAATTGCTGAATGACTATATTACTCCCGAAGAATTATGGGCTTGTACCAGCTGCAATGCCTGTGTAGAAACTTGCCCAGTAAGTATTAGTCCATTGTCTATTATTATAGATATGAGACGATATTTGGTAATGGAGCAAAGTGCAGCACCATCAGATTTAAATAATATGATGACTAATATAGAAAATAATGGAGCTCCATGGCCATTTAACCAAATGGATCGATTAAACTGGAATAACGAATGATTTATATATATTGTATATTGGTTATGATTATTAATCTTGGTAAATTATTTTAAATACTAAATAACTACAAGAGTATATCAATTAGTAACCAATCAAACCACAAACTAGAATAAGTTATGAAAAAGGAAGAAGTAGTGAAATTATTGCATGATAAAATAGAAGAAGGAGAACATGTAAGCCCAGTCTTGCCAGAAGGTGTTAAGAATTATCTTATTGATATTGATGGAACCATTACCGAAGATGTACCTAATGAAGAACCAGAGCGAATGGTTACTTGTGAACCTTTTCCTGATGCATTAGTAACACTAAATAAATGGTATGATCAGGGACATATCATATGTTTCTTTACCTCAAGAACCGAAGATCATAGAGAAGTAACCGAAACATGGTTGAAAAAATGTGGTTTTAAATATCATAGTCTTTTGATGGGGAAACCAAGAGGAGGAAACTACCATTGGATCGATAATCATCTGGTAAAAGCAACTAGATATACAGGTAAATTTACCGAACTGGTAGAAAGAGTGGTTTCTATCGAAGTTTTTGATGATGGAAAACATGATTAAAATAAGAAGTTTATGAAGAGGATCAATAGATGCTTTGGATTGTAAATATATATTATGAGTGAAACAGTAAAAGTGCCAACGATGGCAGAATATATGGCAGAAGGCAAAACACCAGAAGTCTTGTTTTGGGTGGGGTGCGCTGGTAGTTTTGATGACAGAGCCAAAAAAATTACAAAAGCTTTTGTGAAATTACTTCATAATGCCAATGTAGACTTTGCTGTATTAGGTACTGAAGAAAGCTGTACTGGAGATCCTGCTAAAAGAGCAGGTAATGAATTTTTGTTTCAAATGCAGGCGGTTACAAACATAGAGGTAATGAATGCGTATGAAATTAAAAAAGTAGTAACTGCATGTCCTCATTGTTTTAATACCTTAAAAAATGAATATCCTACACTAGGGGGAGATTATGAGGTAATACACCATACTCAATTTCTGAAATCTCTTTTGAATGAAGGCAGATTAAAAGTTGAAGGAGGAAAATTTAAAGGTAAACGAATTACATTTCATGACCCCTGCTACTTGGGCAGAGCAAATAATGTATATGAAGCACCAAGAGATTTACTTAGGAAATTAGAAGTAGAACTTATAGAAATGAAGCGTTGCAAACGAAATGGATTATGTTGCGGGGCAGGAGGTGCACAGATGTTTAAAGAACCAGAATCTGGAAATAAGGATGTAAATGTTGAACGAACAGAAGAGGCATTAGAAACCAAACCAGATATTATTGCCGCTGGATGTCCTTTTTGTAATACAATGATGACAGATGGAGTAAAGAGTAAAGAAAAAGAAAAAGATATACAAGTGATGGATGTGGCCGAACTTATTGCCAATGCTCAGGATTTGTAGATTTTTTTCTTAATTATATACAACCTTATTAGAGTTGATATGTTTGTTCATATTAACTCTTTTCTATAATCGTAAATAGCAATAGTTTTTATTACTTTAGTAAAAAATAGCTCATGTTGGTAGATTTTAATGACCTTCCAGAAACATCCCGGGTGTGGATTTATCAAGCAAATCGGTCATTCACTTTGGATGAACTGGAAGAAATCGAAAAAAAAATAAAAGAATTTATAACTCAGTGGACAGCACATGGTGCCGATCTTAAAGCTGGGTATGAGATAAAATATAAACGATTTATAACCATTGGATTAGATCAGGGGACAAATCAGGCAACCGGATGCTCTATAGACGCTTCTGTTCGTTTTGTTCAGGAACTAGAACAAACATACGATGTAGACTTAATGGACAAGATGAACGTGTCTTTTAAGCAAGGAGAATTTGTAGCCTATAAACCTCTTGCAGATTTTAAAAAAATGGCTAAAAATAGATCAGTATCCCCAAATACTATCGTTTTTAATAACCTAGTTACTAATATTGCCGAATATCGAATAAATTGGGAAGTCCCAGCAAAAGATAGTTGGCATAACCGTTTTTTAAACTAAAATTTTCGTGCGGCATATCATAAAAAAGTATTTTCCCTTTATAATTTTTATAATAACTTATAATGCTGATGCTCAATCAGAAACTCCTTTATTAGTAGAAAATTCTGAAACCCAAAGAAGATGGGTCGACAGTATCTACAACAGAATGACCCTTAAAGAAAAAGTGGGTCAGTTATTTATGGTAAATGTATCTTCCTCAGATTCCCAAAAAGAAACAGATCAAATAAAAAAACTCATAGAAGAGTTTATGATTGGAGGTGTTATTTTTTCTAAAGGAGGACCTAAGCAACAAGCAAAGCTAAATAATGAATTTCAGAAATTATCTAAAATACCATTATTGATCGGTATGGATGCAGAATGGGGGTTAGGTATGCGATTAGATTCAACACAGGCTTTTCCCTGGAATATGACTCTTGGAGCAATACAAGACAACCATTTAATAGAAGAAACGGGAAGACAAATAGCTAAGCATTGTAAACGAATGGGAGTGCATATTAATTTTGCACCTGTGGTAGACATTAATACAAATCCCCAAAACCCAATAATTGGTAATCGTTCTTTTGGAGAAGATAAAGAAAAAGTGACTCAAAAAGCACTGGCTTTTATGAAAGGTATGCAACGAGAAGGGGTACTGGCTAGTGCCAAACATTTTCCTGGTCACGGCGATACTGATACCGATTCGCATAATACATTGCCTACCATTAATTTTGATGCCAAAAGAATTGATAGTGTTGAGTTATACCCATACAAAAAACTGATTAATGAGGGGTTATCCAGTATTATGGTTGCTCATCTTAATATTCCTAGTTTAGAGTATAGGTCAGGCTATCCATCTTCTATTTCTAAAAAAATAGTTTCGGGAGTATTAAAAGATAGTTTAAAATTCGAAGGGCTGATTTTTACAGATGCTCTTAATATGAAAGGAGCTTCTAATTTTAAAGCTCCAGGCGATATTGATTTAGCAGCTTTTTTAGCGGGAAATGACATTCTTTTAATGTCAGAAGATGTACCATTAGCATCTCAAAAAATAGTATCGGCTTATTACTCTGGAGCTCTAACAGAAGAACGACTATCCTATTCTGTCAAAAAGATTTTATTTGCTAAATATAAAGTAGGTCTTAGTGAATACCAGCCCGTTGAAACAGATTTTCTTTATGAAGAATTGAATAGTGTAAAAAATAAGGTACTGCTTCATGATTTGGTCGAAAATTCTTTGACTGTTATAAAGAATGAAAGAGCTACACTACCGATTAAAAACCTTGACTTGAAAAAAGTAGCTTACGTTTCCCTTGGAGATGATTCTGGAGAAACTTTTTATGAAGAACTAAGCAAATATACTCAGATCGAATGGGTGAAAGCCAATCAATTAGGTGAAATGATAGAAGAATTAAAAAACTATAATTATGTTGTTGTAGGTTTTCATAAATCTAACGATTCGCCTTGGGCAGAGTATAAGTTTAAGGATAAAGAATTGGTTTGGTTGTATGAGATTGCAAGGTTAAACACTACTGTTCTTAGTGTATTTGCACGACCTTATGCAATGTTAGATATGTTAACCACTACAAATTTTGAAGGTATAGTGATGTCCTATCAGAATAGCAAGGTAGCCCAGGAAAAAACAGCACAATTGCTTTTTGGAGCCATAGAAGCCAAAGGAAAACTTCCTATAAGTATTAGAGAAGAATTTCCTGTTGGTACAGGTTATCACACTAGGGCTTTAAATAGATTATCTTATGGATTGCCCGAAAGTGTAGGGATGAATTCTTATAAGCTTAATAGAATTGATTCTATAATAGATTTTGCACTAAAAGAAAAAATGACACCAGGAGTACAACTGATCGTTGCAAGGAAAGGAAAAGTAGTGTTTAATAAAAACTACGGATATCATACCTATAGTAAATTTAGGAAAGTTAAAGGGTCTGATGTTTATGATCTGGCGTCTCTAACCAAAATATTGGCTACTTTGCCAATTATTATTGAGCTAAAGGATAAAGGAGTAATTTCTTTAAATACCAGAGTAGGAAAGATGTTACCATCTTTTATAGGATCTAACAAAGAACATATAACTATAAGATCGATGCTATCACACTATGCAAAGTTAAAAGCCTGGATTCCTTTTTATATGCAAACAATGGATTCTGTTACACGAAAACCTGATAAGAAATACTATAGAAGTAGCCGCTCTAAAGATTTTAATATTGAAGTTACTAATAATCTTTATTTCAGAAGTGATATGAAAGATTCTTTACTGCTAAGAATTAGAGATAGTGAATTGAGAAATAGATTAAATTACAAGTATAGTGATTTACCATATTATCTTTTAAAAACATATATAGAAAGCCATTACAGTAATACCTTACATAAACTTACCCAGCAACATTTTTATAAACCAATAGGAGCTAATAATACTTCGTACTTACCTTTAACAAAATTTAGGAAAAAAAGAATAGTTCCTACAGAGTATGATAAAATTTTTAGAGATGAAATCATTCATGGGTATGTTCATGATCAGGGAGCAGCCATGTTAGGAGGAGTAGCAGGGCATGCAGGATTGTTTGCCAATGCTAATGATGTTACCAAAATAATGCAAATGTATCTTAATAAAGGATATTATGGTGGTAAACAGTATTTTAGAGAAGAAACGTTGGATGAGTTTAATACATGTCATTATTGTCATAGAAATGTACGACGAGGAATAGGGTTTGATAAACCACAATTGGGAGATATAGGTCCGACTTGTGGGTGTATATCTATGACTAGTTTTGGGCATAGTGGTTTTACAGGAACATTTGCTTGGGCAGATCCCGAACAGGAAATAATATATGTCTTTTTAAGTAATCGTACTTTTCCTAAAGCCTCGAATCGAAAACTTATATCACATGATATTCGTTCAGAAATACAAAGAGTGATATATAAAGCAATAGATTACTAATTGATTTATTACAAGTAACTACAACTTTCAAAAACTAAAAGCATAATTAGTAAAGATAAAGAAAGGCTTATGATTAAGGAAGTTTCTATGGAAGAAGAAACAACTAAAAAGAATATTATTTTTAAAGAGAAATAATAATATTCCATTTTGCTAGTTATCAATATATTTAAGGTAATCACGTATATGAAACCTTTGTTTCCATCAATATTATAATGTTAAAATACTTGTAAATTTATGGAAATCTCTATTTTTTACCATACATTTAATATTAAAAACCGAACGTTTTTTTCCAATTTTATACGGCAATTGTACATCGTAAGGTTTAATTTTTTTTGTGAGTCACTATCGTTCTAACTCTCTTACTTTAAACTAATGAATAAGTATAAATTAACGTATATTGGATTAGTGTTATCTGTTTTTATTTATGTAACATCTATTATTTTAGAATTAGAATTGTTTGAAAAAGCTATTGCATTATTAGCAAGTATGGAACAATTTGAATTTGATGAAATGATAATCCCAATGCTGTTATTTTTTATATTTCTATTTATCGATACACGACAAAATGCTAAAAAAGTAAAGATGGAAAATGCAAAACTTAATATTTATAAAGCAATGCTTTCTTCTAGCCATCATATTTTAAATAATTTTATTTATCAAATGGATATATTTAAAATTACAGCAGAAGATACTCCTGGGTTTGATGCAAAAGTTTTATCTTTTTATGAAGAGATTATTAGTAATGCTGTTCATCAGATTAATTCTTTAAGTAATCTCACAACTATTGATGAATTTTCGATTCGAACATCGGTAATGAATAAATCTTATGCATAGAAAAACTCATCTTTTGAGTAATATTTTTGTTTCCAAAACTTATAAAATTATGCTACAACAAAAATCAAGTTTTTCAGCCTAATATCAGTGTGAGTATATATTTTGTATAGACTTACTTTTTAAAAAAACTGAAGACAGATCCCCCATATTTTCTCGAATTACTAAAATATGATAATTTTTCAAGAGAGGTGTGCTTAGAGTGTTCGATAATCAAAACACCATATTCATTTAATAATTCATTTTCAAAAACTAATTTAACAATTTTACTAAACTGATCTGTCGCAAAATCATATGGAGGATCTGCAAAGATGATATCTGTTTTTCGTTTTACTTTTTCCAGATAATGGTATACATCACTTTTTATAGTTTCAATAGGTGAATCTAATTCTTTTGATATATTTTTAATATATCCCAGACAGGCATAGTGAGAATCTACAGCTGTTATATCTCTGGTTCCTCGGGATATAAATTCATAGCTAATATTTCCTGTTCCTGTAAAAAGATCTAAAACTGATATTTGAGAAAAGTTAAATTGATTATTTAGGATATTAAATAATGCTTCTTTAGCCATGTCAGTAGTAGGACGTACTGGTAACTTTTTAGGAGCTATAAGCCTTTTTCCTTTATATTTTCCAGAAATAATACGCATAAATTTAAAAATGACTTAGTAATACAAAATGCTGATGAGGTTCAAAATAAGCTACATCTTTTGTTATTTGTGATTCTCTATGAAAGTTTCCAAAACTGATATGGCGAATATAGGTGTATGCAATATTATAAAACTCACTATCCTTAGAAATATTTCCCAAAAATACTAAATTAAACTCTTCTGGATTTAGTTGTAACTGTTCTGTAGTGTATAATAGGTAATACAAAAAATCTTCTTTGGTTTGGTATCTATGAGTATTACTTAATATTAGATTCCCTTTATTAATTACTATAATATCAAAAGAAGCATCATTTATATTTGCAAAAACAGTAATAGATTCATTATTTTTTTCTTGAGTAAGTAAAGAATTTATTAAAATAGAACTGGCATGTTTATAAGTAAAAGAACCAAAAGTATCAAAAAAGAAATTATTAATGTTGGTATATGGTATGTACACTGTTACCATATTATGGGGGGATAACTCATCATATGCAATAAAATCATTTTGAAGCACTTTTGTATTAAATCTAAGGTACTCATTTAATAATTCTTCACTAAACAAAGGTTTAGGAACAATAGTATATAAGTCATTTTGATAAATCACCTCAATAGTATCAAAAGTTTCTTTTAGATTGTAATTGTGATCAAAAACATGTTTAATTTTATCAAGTACTTGTTTGGGAGTTAATTGTATACCAAAAGTCTTATGTTTTATAGATGTTATTTGATTATTAGTATTTACGGTACAAAAAGAAAGTCCATTCAGGCTTACCTGAATGGACAATTTTTTTGATGCATTGCCAATTGTTTTATTGATCGTTTTTACCATAAGTTCTTGGCCAGTTACCAGAAGTAGACACTTCTGCCATTGATCCTACAGAAAGAAACTCTCCGTTAACTTCATCAACAGACCTTATCTCTTTTTCTTGAGCTAATAAATCTTTATCCTGATCATGTAAAATAACATCTTTAGCTACTTTAACTTCAAAAACAGGAATCCTTAGATCATTTTTGTTAATATAACCTGCATCCATTTCAAAATTTGAATCAATACCTTCTATTGGAATTTTGATCATATCTTTATAGCTTCTTGTTTTAAATATAGAATCTTTTACAGAAGCATAACCAAGAGTGTCAACAATAACTGTATCTCTTGGTTCATCAATTTTTAGGATTTTATTAAATCTAATAAAACTAGAATCTCTTCTTTGAGTTAGTGTAAATTTCGCAGTATCTATAAAAGCAATTAATTTAACAGGATCTTTAGTGAATTTCCCAGTTACAGATCTATATGCCAATTGAGCTGTGCGAATATCTCTTAAATTTTCAACAGCTTTCGCATATCTAGCTTGCTTTATTTTATTGAACTTTACAGGCCCATTAACAGAATTAAAGACTAAGTATCCCAAGCCTCCTATAATAACCCACAGAACTAATTGAACAACAATTTTCATTTTATGATTTAACTTTTAACATTAGTGTATACGCAAATCTACAATTTTTTTTTAATCGTAAAAGTTTATTGCCAAAAAATCATTCTTATCTTTGGTTTATTAACAGTGATATGAATCATATAGACAAGTATTTTTAATGAGGGAACAAGAATTTTATGAATTATTAAAAGAAGATTTTCCTTTCGAACCTACTATAAAACAAGATATTGTCTTACAAAAGCTATCTTATTTTGTGTTATCAGAATCAAAAGAATCACTTTTTTTACTGAAAGGATATGCAGGTACAGGGAAAACTACCATGATCGGAACTCTGGTTAAAAATCTGTGGAAAGCTAAGTTAAATACGGTATTATTAGCTCCGACTGGTCGTGCAGCTAAGGTGATTAGTAATCATTCAAAAAAGCAAGCTCAGACGATTCATAGAAGTATTTATTATCCCAAAAAGAATAAAAGTGGTGGATTAGCTTTTCAATTAAAACAAAATAAGAACCGTAATACTATTTTTATTGTTGATGAAGCTTCTATGATTCCTGATACACCCAGTGATAGTAAATTGTTTGAAAATGGATCGTTACTCGACGATCTAATGATGTATGTGTACTCTGGGTATAATTGTAAAGTTCTTTTTATTGGTGATACAGCACAATTACCGCCAGTTAAACTAGAAGTAAGCCCTGCGCTAGATTCAAACAATCTTGCTATGGGTTTTAATAAGGAGGTTACACAGATAGAACTTGATGAAGTAGTAAGACAGGCAGAAAGCAGCGGTATTCTAATGAATGCGACACATTTAAGAGAAATTCTTAATGATGGTTTTTATAGCTCTTTTCAGTTTCAGGTATCAGGATATTCAGATATCGTTAGATTTTTTGGTGGTCATGAGATCATAGATGCATTAAATGAAGCATATTCTTGCTCAGGGCAAGAAGAATCCGTTATTATTCTTCGTTCTAATAAAAGAGCTAATATTTATAATCAGCAAATTCGCTCAAGAATACTTTTTCAGGAAGAAGAACTATCCCCAGGAGATTATTTAATGGTGGTTAAGAACAATTATTTTTGGTTAGATACTAAAAGTGAAGCTGGCTTTATAGCTAATGGAGATATTATTAAGGTTTTAGAGATTTTTTCTATAAAAGAATTGTATGGATTTAGATTTGCTATAGTTATTATTGATATGGTTGATTATGCAAATCAGAAACCTTTTGAAACTGTTTTACTATTGGATACCCTAACTTCAGAAACCCCATCTTTATCATATGAGGAATCAAATAAGTTATATCAGGAAGTATTAAAAGATTTTGAAGATGAAAAATCAAAATATAAAAAATTTATGGGGGTGAAAAACAATAAATTCTTTAATAGTTTGCAGGTTAAATTCTCTTATGCTATTACATGTCATAAATCACAAGGAGGGCAATGGGATAATGTGTTTATAGAACAACCGTATCTTCCAGATGGAATAACTAAGGAGTATTTAAGGTGGTTGTATACAGCAGTTACCAGAGCTAAGAAAAAATTATTTTTGATAGGATTTAAAGATGAATTTTTTATAGAAAATTAAATTTTTTAAAACAGTAATAAATAATATTCTAAGATTTTTTAAGATATAAATGTGAAACTAAATGTGTAGTTTGGCTTGAAAATTGATTAAAAAAAGTTATTTTTGCAACTCTAGAAAAGCAATAAATTTTGAACAAAAATACTCTAAAAACTATCGCAATGATACCTGCGAGATATGCTGCCACGCGATTCCCAGGTAAGCTAATGGAAAATCTTGAAGGAAAAAGTGTCATAAGAAGAACATATGAAGCTACAGTGAATTCAGGACTTTTTGATGCTGTTTATGTAGTAACCGATAGTGATATCATTTATGAAGAAATAACTTCTCATAATGGTGTAGCCATTATGAGTAAAAAAGAGCATAGTTGTGGTAGCGATAGAATAGCTGAAGCGGTTGAAAATATGGATGTCGATATTGTAGTAAATGTTCAAGGGGATGAACCTTTTACCGATAAAGAGAGCCTAGAAAAAGTATTAAATGTATTTTATCAAGAAGACTCTGACCGTATAGATTTAGCTAGTCTTATGACCCCAATGAATGATTGGGATGATATTATGAACTCTAATAGTGTAAAAGTTATTGTAGATGAAAGTAATTGTGCATTATATTTTTCTCGTTCACCAATACCATACCCAAGAGATAACAAAATAAATCATGTTTATTATAAGCACAAAGGTGTTTATGCATTTAGAAAACAAGCTATTTTAGATTTTTACCGTTTACCAATGCGTTCTATAGAGGCATCAGAGAAAATAGAATGTATTCGATATCTTGAATATGGTAAGAATATTAAAATGGTTTTGACACAGCACGAAGGTGTAGAAATTGATACCCCAGAAGATTTAGAAAGAGCAAAAAAAATAATAAATAAAGAGAATCTATTGAATCCAAAATCGATAATTACTCCAGTAGAATCTACTTCTATGCATAAAAACTTTCCAATGGTGCCAAAGGTGGTATTTGGGAGAGGGGCTTTTAACCAAATAAACGAAATAATTTCACCTGAACGAAATGGGGTTGCTCCTTTTATCTTTATAGTAGATGACGTTTTTGAAAATGATACCTCCTTTATAGAGGATAGAATACCATTATTTTATACAGATGAAATCATCTATGTATCAACTGTTGAAGAACCTAAAACATCCCAAGTAGATATCTTAGTTTCTAAAATAAAAAATGATTATCAGTATGTTCCAAGTGGAATTATTGGAATAGGAGGAGGGTCTATATTGGATTTATCTAAGGCTATAGCGATCATGCTTACCAATCTAGGAAGTGCTGTAGATTACCAAGGATGGGATTTGGTAAAAAATAAAGCTGTTTTTCATGTAGGAATCCCTACAATTTCAGGAACAGGAGCAGAAGTGTCTCGTACTACAGTACTTACAGGACCTGAACGCAAATTAGGAATCAATTCTGATTTTACACCCTTTGATCAAGTTGTGTTAGATCCAGAACTAATAAAAGATGTTCCTAAAGATCAGTGGTTCTATACAGGTATGGATTGTTATATTCACTGCATAGAGTCGCTAGATGGAACATATTTGAATGCATTTAGCCAGAGTTATGGTGAAAAGGCTTTAGATTTATGTAAAGAGATTTTCCTAGAAAATAATCTAAGCAAAGAAGAGGTAGATGCAAAATTAATGATGGCTTCTTGGCATGGAGGAATGAGTATAGCCTATTCTCAGGTAGGTGTCGCTCATGCTATGAGTTATGGGCTGGCATATGTGCTAGGTGTAAAACACGGAATAGGGAATTGTATTGTGTTTGATAAATTACAAGAGTACTATCCTGAAGGTGTAGCCTTATTCAAAAAGATGAAAGAATTTCATAATATTGACTTACCAACAGGTATTTGTGCTAATGTAACCGAAGAGCAATTAGATGTAATGACCAAAGTATCACTAAGCTTGGAGCCACTATGGGAAAATGCCCTTGGATGTGATTGGAAATCTAAAATAAATGCTGGTAAACTGAAAGAACTTTATCGTTCTTTGTAAATTATTTTTTCAATCTTTTATTTTCATGAGATACTTTTCTTCTTTCATATATTATAAAATTATGGGTTGGAAGCTTATTGGTGGTTTTAGTGCTGATACTATAAAAAAATGTATTGTTATTATAGTACCACATACGAGTTGGCATGATTTCTATATTGGTCTTTTGGTACGACAATTAGTCAAAATTAAGATAGGTTTTTTGGCCAAAAAGGAGCTTTTTAAATGGCCGTTGGGCTGGTACCTTAGAAAAGTAGGAGGAATTTCTCTGGATAGAACCTCTGGTCAGAATAAGGTTGAAGCTATTGCAGAGTTATTTGAAAAAGAAGATGAATTACGCTTAACTATTGCCCCCGAAGGAACAAGGAAAAAAGTTAAAGAATGGAAAACAGGCTTTTACCATATCGCCAAAACTGCAAGTATTCCTATTATTATGGTCGCTTTTGATTTTGGAAAAAAGCAAAGCCTGATTTCAGAACCATTTTATCCTACAGATGATATCAAAAGAGATTTTGAATATATGTATAGCTTCTTCAAAGGCATTAAAGGAAAAGTCCCTGAGAATAGCTTTGACAGAACTTAAAATTTATGATTTTTTTCTTCTGGGGTAGTATCTTTAGGCTTTTCCTTTACGCTCTCGGCTCCAAAAATAAGCTCTGTACTAGAAAAAGTAGTGCCAAAAGTTTTTGCAGCATAATATACTTGTGATATAGCACTGTTTACCTGCTCATCTGTAAGTTCTTTTAAAGGATGGATATAAGCCGACCATAAAATTTTGTTAGTGATACCATATTTTACATCAAGGGCAGAATGAAAATTGGCAGTCATAGCATCAAGCAATAAATCTTTGTCAAGATGATCAGATGTTGTAATGGGGGAGATAATTCTCATTCGGTTATTAGTTTCATCAGTAACACAAAGCATTGGAACCTTTTTGTATGTAAATTTCCAGTTACCAGAAATACCATCTAGGGTATCTGCATTTTTTTTGATAATTAACCCTAGTTTACTATTATCCATATGCTGGGCATATACTATACCCATATAGAAAAGTAGAAGAAGTATGGCTAGTCTTTTCATAGCTTAATATTTTATCTATAGTCGGGGTGTTATAGTAAACATAACAAAAAAAGAGCTTAGCATAGCTAAACTCTTTTTTGTTAGAATTTCTGAATTTTATTAGTTATTTACGGCATCTACTACTTTAAGCTTGCCATCATATTTTAATGTGAGTATTTTATCATTTTCTAAAGTTATAGTTGCAGTTACGTTATAATTTGTATCACTTCCTGAAACGGTAACCTTACCTGATTTTAGGCTGAATTCTTCTTTTTGATCAATTTCTAATCCTCCTGCTTCTAAATAAAGTCTTGGTTCTGAAGGCCTAGAAGAAGAGTAATTAAAAGTTCCTGTAGTGAAGGAAATATTACCACCTTCGATTGGGGATAACAATACCAAATCAACAAAGTATTCTTTTCCATCCAATATACCAGTAAATAAAAAATCATAGTTGTAATAGGTGTTGTCAAATATGCCTTTAAAATCCTCTATTATGGCAGATGAGATAGGAACAGTTTTTCCGTCAAAAGTAATATTGTTACTATTTTTAACTGCATCATCATCATTAGAACAAGATGAAAAAATTGTAATTGAGCTTAAAGCAAATAAAAAAAATAGTTTTTTCATGAAAATAAATTTGGTTTATGATAATTAGTAATGTAAAGCCATTGTGGCTTTGTTAATTTAAATTAATGTAGGAAATAGGAAAGATTTATTTTTTCTGTATGAGTTGTATCATCTTTTTATAATAAAGAAACTATTTTATCCTTCAGCAGAAGATTCTTCCATAGTGTGATACACGTTCTGAACGTCGTCATCTTCTTCAATTTTTTCGAGTAATTTTTCTACATCTACAGCCTGTTCCTGAGTTAATTTTTTAGTAACCTGTGGTATACGCTCAAATCCAGAAGATAAAATTTCGATATCTCGGTTTTCTAATTCCTTTTGTATCGTTCCAAAACTTTCAAACGGCGCATAAATCAATATCCCGTCATCATCCTGAAAAACTTCTTCTGCTCCAAAATCGATAAATTCGAGTTCAAGTTCTTCGGGATCTAGTCCTTCACTATTGATTCTAAAGTTACAGGTATGATCAAACATAAATTCTACAGATCCCGATGTTCCCAAGTTTCCGTCACACTTATTAAAATAGGAACGTATATTGGCAACTGTTCTATTGTTATTATCTGTTGCTGTTTCTACCAGAATAGCAATTCCATGAGGTGCATATCCTTCAAAAAGAACCTCTTTATAATCTCCTTGTTCTTTATCAGAAGCCTTTTTAATTGCCCTTTCGATATTGTCTTTGGGCATGTTCACAGATTTGGCATTCTGTATCACTGCTCTTAAGCGAGAGTTAGAAGCTGGGTCTGCCCCACCTTCTTTTACTGCCATTACAATATCTTTACCAATTCGAGTAAACGCTTTTGCCATTGCCGACCAGCGTTTCATTTTACGTGCTTTTCTAAATTCAAAAGCTCTTCCCATATGCTAATTTTAAAGTCTAAATACAAACATAAGTAGAAACCGAGTTTTTGACAAATGTTTGTATACTATCAATTTTGATTACGCCTAAAGTACCAAAATTCAAAAAGTAAAACAAGAAATTTTGACTTTAGAATTTGATATTTATTTTTGATTTTAAATGAGTTCAAAGACTATTCGCCTTCGATAATATTATCTATAGTTTTTGCAAGCTTAAAATCATTTTCAGTAATACCACCAGCATCATGAGTAGAAAGGCTAATATGTAGTTTATTATAGACATTTGACCAGTCGGGGTGATGTTGTTGTGTTTCGGCTTCAAAAGCAATACGAGTCATGACAGAAAATGCATCTTTAAAATCATTAAATTCAAAAGTAGTATGAAGAGCATTATCATGGTGTTCCCAACCATCTATGTCGTTTAGCTTTTCTTTGATCTCAGATTCTGATAGTTTTACCATTAGTATTGTATTAGTTAATTGTGAGTTAGTTTATTAATTATTTTTGATTAGTAAGCCCTAATTTATCACGTAAGATTTCATCTTTATTACTGTTTTTACCCCAATAGGCAGATTTAATACTTGTGATTTTAGTAGCTTTTGTAGTAAGCTTCTTTGCATTTGATCCAAATCCACTTTTAAATGTTTCCTCCCAATGCTCAATTTCATAAGGAAAAGAGGCATTAAAAGTAATACTGACGCTTCTGTCGAGTTTGGAATATTCTATGGTATACGTATTGGTGGTAGTACCTTTTTGTATAGATGCTTTGGCCGAATATGCTTTAATATCTTTGTGTCTTAATCTACAATATTCGAAAGAGGGGATGATTTTTAGATCCCCTTGGGGCAATGCGTTAGGATTAATTCTGATTTTTGTCCAAAGTTCATTTTCGAGAATAGCTTTATCCAGTTTAAATTCCTGATCAGCTTCATTTTCAAAGTACGAATGTGATGTGATTTCAAATTGTTTTCTGTTATTTAATTGCGCATATACATGACCACACCATTCCTGCATCGAATTCGATACTTTAATAGCATGCTGATCATCTGCTACAGGATAAAATGTACTTTGCATTACAGAATATGGATAGATTCCTGTAGTGAACTTTTTGGTTGTATTAAGTTTTAAGACAGGTATATTACTTGTATTTTGACGATCTGCTTTTACCTGTTTTTTGGGTAAAAAATCCTCGGTAACATAAATAAGAACTGCAGTTCCTTTTCTTATTTCACCATATCGTGCTTGTTCTAATTGATAAGATGATATTTCTGCTTTACCAGTATACCAGTATTTTTTAAAATCTTCAGATAGCGTTTTTGCAGACAGTACCTTTTCTTTAATGACCTCTTTAGTTGTAGAAGTTTTAGTCACTTTGTTTGCTTTAATATTGCTACAAGCAATGATGACCAATATGATCAATGCAGAAAATAGTAGTATTGACTTTTTCATGATATTTTTTTTATACAACAAATTACAATAAACCTTGGATTTGGCAAGTACTGTTAACGTTTCACTAACTATCTAAATGCGTATAATGAGGATGATTAAATACAACATTAGGAGTGTGTTTTTAAGCTAATTCCTTTAGTGTTTCATACACAAGATGTGTAGGAAGTCCCATTACATTAAAATGACTTCCTTTTATACAGGATATGCCAATAAAGCCTATCCATTCTTGTATACCATATGCTCCAGCTTTATCTAGAGGTTTATAGGTTTGTACATAGTATTCGATTTCTTCTCTAGATAGCTCCTTAAAAGTTACTTTGGTAGTTTGATGTACTACAATTGTCTGATTAGTCATTTTAAAGCATACCGAGGTAATAACCTCATGCGTATCTCCAGACAGAGTATGAATCATTTTTGAAGCTTCCATTAGATTTTTTGGTTTACCCAAAGCTTTGTTATTATACCAAACAATGGTATCACTAGTAATCAAAATATCTTTTGGGTGTAAATCTGTAAAAGCATTTGCTTTAAGCTTAGCGAGGTAATCCGAAATTTCTTCGGCTTTAAGGTGATCAGGATAAACCTCTTCAACCTCTTTTAATTGTATCGTAAAATCTAAATCCAGATCTGTAAAAAACTTTTGCCTTCTCGGTGAACCAGATGCAAGAATTATATTTCTATCTTTCAATATATTTTTTAACATATTATTATAGTATAACAAATTGGTAAAATAGCAATGAGATAGATGTCAAAAATAAAGTTATTTTTAAAAGCAATGCTAATCTTTTAAACTGCTTATCTGATTCGACACTAAAGCTTTTGATCATAAAATAGAGTAATGGAGCAACAATAAGTATCAATACAAAAATAACAGCTTTGCTGTTTGAAAAAAGATAAGTGTAGATGTAATAAATTACAGATATAATCGGAAGCAATGTTAATACCCCAATTAGTTTTGTTGTTCGATTTTTACCTAGAACTATTGGGATGGTTCTAATCCCTAA
Source organism: uncultured Flavobacteriaceae bacterium (assembly GCA_929200365.1). Taxonomy (GTDB): domain Bacteria; phylum Bacteroidota; class Bacteroidia; order Flavobacteriales; family Flavobacteriaceae; genus Aquimarina. Next base: position 29,877 of record CAKMZM010000005.1, read on the forward strand.
ATTATGATCTCTATTTATATGCAGACAATCTTTTACAATTTCTCTTAAGAGTATAATCATGAATGCAAATATTGAATAATCTAAAATAATAGAAAAAATAACGGTTTGTGATGTTCTGTTCTTTTCGGTGATGGCAGGAAGAAGATCAAAAATCCCAACAACAATCAAACTTAATCCTACAAGTAATGCAAGAATACAATTTTTAAGAACAATAATTTCTTTTAAATATGAAGCATAGATATAAAACATTCCAGAAATTACTATAAATAAAGCTGCAAAACCAGGTTTTTCAATAAGGTTTGCTAGATAAAACCCTATAATAACACCAATTGTATTAAGAATAATAAATAATCGATTGGCTGATTTTTCGGTTATAGAACCATACAATACACCTTTTATACTATTATCTTCTTGATTGTAAATTTTGATAATTATATTACCTGCTGCAGCAATACAAAATGTAGCAATCATTAAAATACTAATACCTAAACCATTCAAGGTGATAGCAATATTAAAGGGTTCAAAAAGACCATATTTCACACATAATTGCGCAAAGGCAATAATAAGTAGGTTATCAAATTTTATAAGCTTCAAATAAGGTAGCATAGAAATGATTGGTTAATTAGTCAGCAAATGTAATAATTAATACTAATTTTTGGTCTATTACTATAATGTTAGTAGTTATATAGAAGAGAAAAGTTATTCGAGTTCTTTTGCTAACATTTATATGAGAGAAAATTTAATGTAGAATTCATAGTGGTTTATTTTTAGTATCCTAGTTCTATAATATTCTTATGTCGTTTAGCTCCTATGTTTAAAAATGTTGTATGTAGTATATTTTATTAAGAAGGTGTATTTGGGGATAATCACGAAGAGTAGATGTTAGTTCATTATAAAATCTATGTTTGCATAGTCATCAGATAATTGTACTTTTGTAGATTCTGTAACCTTTAAAAAAGGTTACAACTTAATTTAGATATTTTTAATTTATTATACTAAACATACAAAAATGAGATATTTTTTATTAATCTTCCTTTTATTCTTTACTATACAATCTGGGTTTGCACAAATAAGAAATAAATATTCAATTTCATTCGATAATGCAGAACATCATGAAGCTAATATAACTGCAACTTTTACAAACTTGCAGAGTGGTACTGTTTCTTTAAGAATGAGTCGAACATCGCCAGGTAGATATGCTTTACACGAATTTGCTAAAAATGTTTATAATGTAAAAATAACCGATAGTAAAGGCAAAAAAGTAACTGTTACCAGACCTAATTTACACCAATGGGATGTTACAGGGCATGATGGAACTATACATGTATATTATACTTTATTTGCTGATCGAGGTGATGGTACATATTCTCAAATAAATGAAACTTATGCTTTGATTAATAATCCAGCTACTTTTATGTATGTTCCTAGTTTAAAAGAACGACCTGTAGAGATTTTGTATGTATCTAGAGGGGATCTTGGATGGAAGATAGCTACTCAATTAGCTTCTAAAGGAGGTAATAGTTTTCTTGCACCTAATTTACAGTTTTTTATGGATAGCCCAGCTTTGTTGAGCAACCATACAATCAAAGAATATAAAGTAGGCTCTGGTAATAAAGAGTATCGTATTAAAATGGCTTTACAGCATGAAGGAACTGATCAGGAAGCTAATGTGTTTTTTAATCAAATCAAAAAAATTATTGAAGAAGAAAAGAAAGTGTTTGGTGATTATCCTAATTTTGAGAATAATGAATATACGTTTTTAGTTTGTTTTATGCCACAGGTATCCAGAGATGGGATGGAACATCGCAATTCTACTGTTATAACGAATCCAAAAAGTATTGCAAATGGAGGGATGAAGGATAATATAGGTACTTTTGCTCATGAGTTTTTTCATGCATGGAATGTAGAACGTATACGTCCTTTGTCTTTAGAACCCTTTGACTTTGATAAAGCCAATCTTAGTGATGAATTGTGGTTTGCAGAAGGGATAACAAGCTATTATACAAATCTAATTTTATGTCGATCAGGTATTATTACTCAGGAAGAGTATATAAGTCGTTTAACTAAAACATATAATCAAGTATGGAATTCTCCTGCGCTACAATATTATAATCCTAGAGAAATGAGTCGTAAGGCTCCTTTTATAGATGCGGCTACCTCTATGGCTCCTATTCATAAAGATAATACTTATATATCATATTATTTATACGGTAATATGTTAGGGTTGGCACTTGATCTATCATTAAGAGAAGAAAAAAAAGATCTTAACCTAGATGATTTTATGAAATTGTTTTGGACAAAATACGGAAAAACAGAAATCCCTTATACAACAGATAATTTGTTTATTACTTTAAGAGAATATGGAGGAACATCATTAGCAGATAATTTTTTCTCTAAATATATTAATAGTAGCGAGGTACCAGATTATAAGAAACTATTAGGTTCTGTTGCGATTTACCTTAAATCTGAAAAAAAACCTTATATAGGAGCAGAAATCGAATTTACAGAAAATGGTTTGGCAAGAATATCAGAGTATACCAAGCAAGGAACACCAGCATATAAAGCAGGTCTGGAAAAGGAGGATATTATCATTTCTATAGGTAATAAATCTTTTTCTGACTTGGAACAATATCATGAAGTGGTTAATAAAAATAAAGCCAGTAAGAAAGTGATTCTAAAATATAGAAGAAACGGAAAAGATAAAAACACTTATGTGAAGATAGAAGAAAATCCAAGATTAATACTTACAGAATATTCTAAGCCTAGTGAAAAAGCATTACAGAAACGTAAAGATTGGCTTAGTAGTAGGAAATAGAGAGAGTAGCAAAGGCAAAGACTAATGCAATTTTGTCTGTTTCTACTAAAAATAAAAAAGCTTTAGCACACTCGTGTGCTAAAGCTTTTTTATTTTTTAATAGCATTTTGATAAAAAATATTTTTTGTATCCAAAACAAACTAAATTTATGTCTGATACTCCCCAATCGATTAAAAGTAGGTCTTTTACACCAGAGAGATCATTTTAAATTGTACTAGATTTTAAACTTATACACTTGTATTTTGATATTTTTATTACAGACAAATCTATTATATCAAAAAAATTCAAACATTAGCAATTTACCGTCGTCTCATAGCATCCAAATATTGATTTGCTTTATCAAGTTCTTGATTTACCCGTTCTAATTCTTCTTCGTATTCTCCTAATTTAATATCCACATCTTCAAACTCCTTTAGTTTTGTTTTTAACCCCTGCAAGTCTACAAAAGACTTTACGATACTATTGTACATATTATACCTATATGTAGAATCTTTTTCAGGGATAGATTTTTGCAAATCCACAATTTTAGAATTTATAAGAGCATTAATGTATTGTATATTTTGCCCAGGAGTATCTAAAGAATCGAGTAGGGATCGTATTACCATCATCTCACTAGAAAATTTCTCTTGAAACAATAATTCTGTTTTTATGGCTTTGGATTGTTCTCGTAGTACAGAATTTTCTTTTAAAGGAACCTTATCAAAATCAAAAAAGAATGTAATTATAATTAGGGCTACAGTAAAAATAAATAACAATGAGAATTTGAATATACTATTTCTTCTTTCTTTACTATTTTTTGGTTTCATTTTTTATTTTTATAACGTTTTATTTTTAATCGAGTAGAAAGCTTCTTCTATTTTTTACATCATCTTTTGCAAAAACTTCTTCTTTAACAAAAATATTTGAATCTGTTTTTTTACCTATGTAATCTAATTCATCTAATTTTTTGAATAGAGACAGCATTAATTTAGTAAAATTAGAAACATGATGTAGTGAAGAGTTAATGTCTGTATGCAGATACTGTAACTCAATCATTTCTATCAAAATGTTTTCAAAAGCTCCTTGATTAAGATCACACCAGTCTGATAAGTAGTTCAATAACTCTTCTTTTCCTGTACCAGAATATACATCCAGATTATTTTTAATTACTCTGGCATGAGCCATTAGTTTACAGATCATAGAAATAGGAGGTGCATTTCTATCATTAATACGATAATCAGGTAATATTCCTCCCAGATATTGTAATGTGTTTTGGCAAAGTGTTAAAACCATTCTTGCCAAATCATTAGATTGTTTTTTTTGATAAATTTTTTGTATTATATTCATTGAGTACTTTTCTATTGCATTAAAAAAAGTACCGATTTCAGAATACGTATATAAAAGGTCTTGGTGACTTAATATAGATGTACAGGGTGGAATAAAATCTTCAGCAAGGTGTGGAGCAGATTTCTCTGTAAAAATGATCTTACCTATAGTAATATGGTAATTTCCAAATTCTTTAGTGTTAATTTCATTCTTTCCTACAATATTAAGTTTATACTCAGGTAGCACAAAAGGATGGCGAGGAGGTTCTTCTTCTGGATCAGAATCACCAATAGGAATTCTGGTATATGGATTTATACTTAAAACAATATAGCATTCTTTTTCGCCTTCTTTGATTTGATAATCTACAGTAATAAGACTTCCATTATTTTCTAGAAAAGAAGATATTTCTGGTGTTATGTGTATAAGATGACCTCCTGCTGTAATAGCTCTACACTTAATAAGCTGTACTTTAATAGTTTCTTGCCCATCAATAGAGAAAATCATTTTTACAGCTTCATCAGATCCCAAATCTGGTAACAAGCCATAATTGTTTGTGTTTAGCCCACGAGAACTAACTACTTGTGAGAATTGAATAAGGGCATTTTCTGTATCAATAAAACGATTTTTATTAATCTTCATCCCGTCAATCCAGTTAACGCGATAATAATTGTTATCTTCTAATTTCATGTTCTTAAAATATACCTGTTTTAGAATATTTTATAGTAATATATTCTATACAATTATTTTTCTTATTTTTAAATAACTCAAGCTCTTTGATTTTAATACTCTTCCCTTTTATTTTTTCACAAAATTCTATAAACGTTGTTGTTTTTCCTTTTACACTCATTGGTAATTGTAAGTTATCGCATAAATAGGCGCTAAAATCTCGGGCACTTGCTTTTCTGTTTGCAACAGCTAATATTTTTGTTGCAAACTCACTATTTCTAATATCAGGAGCTTTAAATTCTATCTTTGGTGCATCTTTTATAACATCTATTGGTGCATATTTAATATTTGAAGAAGATTGTTTAGATCTTATAATTCGTTTTTTTGGAGCACTAGTTTTTTTATTATTAGGGAGCACTTTTATTTTTTTCCTTGTAGTATATCTATTATCATCATTAACAACCAATGTTATGGTTTTTAAACCTGGTGACTCATAAATATATTGTGGGTTTTTTTTCGTAGAATTCACCTTTGCTGTTTCACCAAATCTCCATTCCCATTTACGAGCGTCTTTAGTATTATCTTTAAGTTTTAAAACCTCACCAACTTTTATTGAGGCTGGAGCTTTAAAATTTGCCAGTTTTGTAGAGTCTAGAATAAAAACTTTTTCTTTTATGGTAATTGTCTTTATTCCTTCGCATTGACCATTAATTTTTAACTTAATATTATATTTCCCAGGTTTTTCATATGTATGAAAAGGGGATAATCCAGAACGCGTTTTGGTACTATCTCCAAAGTCCCATTCTCTTTTTGAAGCTCCTTTGGTGTTGTCTTTAAATCTAATAATCTCTCCAGCTCTGTAGTTTTTTGCATTTATATCAAACTCTACAATTTCACAGGGAATATAGTTAATATATCTATAAGCAAACACTGTAGCAGTAATAAATATTGTAATGATAAAAAACAAAATAACACTTCGATCGATATATGTATTTGGTAATGTATCTGATGTTTTCATAGATGCGAAATTTAATTTAATACAGTAATATAGTATGGAAAAACATTCAAAGATTGTTTTTCTAAGATAGATAAAATATTACTTTTTATAGAACTCCATTCAAAATCTGAAACTTGCACTAAAGGGTTTGGAAGAAGTATAATCTCAATTGATGGAACCAATCCTTTATTTGCATCAATATTTGTTTTAAACGTTTTTCTAATAGTTACATTTTTAAGTTTATTACTGCATAATTCATAGCATAGAGCTTTAATATCCTCTTTGGTGACAATTCTATTTCTAGATAGTAATGCCCTACGATAAGCATAAAGCCGTTCTTCCATAGTCAAGTTATCTTTTCCTTGAAAAGTAGGGGTGAGAAAAATTCCTTTTTTTTGTTTTAACTCACTTCCTTTATAAATATGTAAAGAACTCCCTGGTTTTATTTGATTAGCTTCTTTTCCATTTGTTGTCCAATATTCTATCAAAAGTAAATCTTTCTTTTTATAAGGTTTAACAGAAAGATAATTTGTTTCTTCTACTGTTTTGGACATATCCAAAACTTTTTTTTCTAATGTTGCTATATTTTGATTTAATTTGCTAACATTTTTTTGTAAAAAATCGCTTCCATAAACTGAGAAAGCAGCACTTTCATCTTTCAATAATTCTATAAGATGTAGTAAGTATTCTTTGGCCTTACGCGAGTCGAGCTTACCTACATTGTCTCTTCTTATTACATAAGTCCCTTTTTGATCTTTTTCTGCATCATTTTCTCTAAGGTTGTATAGCTGTCCATCGGTATTACTTACAGTTTTAATATCTAAAAATAAATCAATAGTACTTAAAGGTGCTATGTCAATATAGTCTTTAAGTTGATAAGAAACATTTTCTAATTTTCGGTTTAATACAGGAAAAGCATTAAAAGAGCAAAATAGATTTTTTAAAATAGCACCATTAATAACTTTGGGGAAGACTATTTTAATCCAATTTACATTTTGAAAATCTCCATCACCTATAAATTTAGTAATTTCTTCTGGAACATTACTATTTCGATGTAACGAAATATCAGACTTAATGGTTATAAAATGTTTTTCATATATTTTTTTAACCTCATTGTCAATATTTCTTGTTTTGTTTGGTATATGGGAGAATATGGACTCTAAATCCAAATGTTCAGAATTATGACTATCCATATATCCAGAAGACACATTAAGTAAGGAGTCGTTATAGTAAAAACTAGCCTGCTGTAAATGATAATAAAACAAGTCCCTATCCTCTACATCTAATATCTCAAAAAACAACGAAGTGTCTTTTAAATGAATCTTCTCATGATCTGTTTTTATCCCTAAATACACAGTAGAAGAGGGTAAGGATATTTCTTTATTAGCTGTTTCTATTATGCTAGACATTGATTTTCCATCAATTTCGTAAGCATCTTTTTCACAAAGTATATGAGTTATACATGCATCTATAAGTTTACTTTCTTGTACAGGAGAGAAAAAGATGTTTTTTACGGCCTGATCAGCACTTGAGCTTTTTATTCTTTTATTGTAATATAATAAATGCTCTGGAGTAATAGCATATTCAGTCGATATAGGTTCTGTATATGCTATAGCATGAGCAGGGCGAGCACCATATAGCGTTTCTGGAGTCATTAACTGTATTAACTGCTCTGTTACTCTTGTCTGAGAGTTGTTAATTTCGCTAGAGATTTTTGCAATTTCAGAGGCACATGCGTTGATAAGAAGGGTTACTAGAGGATCAAAAGAAGTTTCTATCTCATTAGGACGAACTCCCCAAAGAGAAGCCGCCTTCTTAATCATTCTGTTTTTGATTTGGGTTTTATTTTCTTGACTCATAAAATTAATATGAAAGAGGAGCAATATAAAACTTTTCAATGCACGAAAAAGTTTCATTGGTTAGACAAATAACTCCATTAATTTTTATATCGACACGTTTTTTTACCCTATTCAAATTAGTATTATTTATAAATTCATCTTGTTTTATAACCACTTTTAAAGTGATATTTTTTAATCTTTTTTCTTTATTTGTAATGCTCTCATGAAGAGATGTTGTAATAATATCTTTAAGTTTATTAGTTGTAGTTAAATTGTCAAAATCCACACTCCATATAGAGCATCCAAAAGATTCATCAAAAGTACATTCTCCAAAATGAGTTGTTGTTATTAAATGGATAAAATTAGAAATAGATTCTTGTATGCTACATTGTTCAGCCTCTTTGTGGCTAACGATTTTTTTAGTTTGTAATGGTAAACTATAATAAGATCTTACCATAGGTTAAAGGTTATAGAGATTAATATAAAACATAGTGCAATTTAATAAAGTTTTTACAGAAGTAGTTTATACTTTTTAATTGAAATGAAAAATAATTAATTTTAGTAGCATCAAAAGTAGTTAAAACTATTTAGTTTAATGAATTCCACTTTAATGTATAATAAAATTCTTTTATTTCATATAAGTAAAGAGGATTCATGGTATGAATATTGACGTAATGTATTGTATTGTTAGGTGGATAACATCCATAAAAACACAGAATTATTTGGTATATTTATGTGATGTAGAAAACATTTGTGCGTATTTTGAAAAGAGTAATAAGTAAAGATGATGTTAAGTATATTGAATATAACTTTTCTTAAAACATAAATATTCTATATCCAGTCTAAAAAAAATTAAACATTTTATGATATTGTTAACTAACCCAGCAAAGTAACCTAAATGTTTTTGTAGAAACTATAATTTTTATTGCATAACTAATATAATCTATAAAGAAAAGGGAAGAAGTTTTTTATATTTGCACAAATAACTTTGGAGTATGAAAATATTTTATATAATAGTAATGATCGCTATACTAGGATTGGTAAGTTGCAAGAGTAAAGATGCACTTGCTTATGTAAAAGACAAAGATCAAAAAAAAGAAGAGCTATTACCTATTCAAAAAAAATATGGAGAAATTATGGGAGTAGCTCCCAAGGATATAAAAAATATACCACTATACAATTTTATTGATAGTTGGATGGGAACATCTTATAAAATGGGAGGAGAAACAAAAAAAGGTATAGATTGTTCTTTTTTTACACAATTTCTTTATCACGATGTATATAATAACCTTATAGAGAGAACTGCCGAAAAGCAATATATGGCGCCTAGTACAGATAAATTTATTGGGCAAGAATTTCTAAAACAAGGGGATCTCTTATTTTTTAATCAAAGAGGTTCTCAACATCACCCTATAACTCATGTAGGGGTTTATTTGGGTAATAATCGTTTTGTGCATTCTACTTCAAATCGTAATGATTCTGGAAATAATGGTGTTCAGATAAGTGATTTTAAAGATAAGTACTGGCAACGAATGTTTGTGGCTGCAGGAAGAAAACCAAAGAATGTTAATAGTGAATTAAGTCAGGAAGATTGAAAATAAATACACTGTTGGTTTTTACCTATTGAGATATGAGAGAAAAGCGAATACAAGAAATATATGAAGAATTAACCGCAACATATAAAAACTTGAAAGCAGAGGTTTTTGTAGCAGAAATTTTCGAATCTTCTGATTTGGATTTTAGTGATATTGATATTTTCAATAAAAGTACTTTTTCTAGATCATATCGCAGAGATGTTATTAGTTTTGTATTCGATTCATACTCGGGATCTAAAGATAAAATTAAATTTAATCTTGCACGTAGTGGAATTTATGATACGCTTCCAGAAGGAGTTTTTCATAAACAAATAAAAACTGTAAGTCAACTATCATACAGAGAAATACGGCAGAAACATAAAAAGGAAGAAAAAGATGCCAGAGATTTTTTTACACCTTTAGAGAATGAATTTTTTGTACAGAAAGTACACGTTGAAAAAAAAGAAAGAGAGTTAATAGATGAGTTTATAAACCTTAAAAACAGTTTTCTTAGAGATTTTTGGGGATTAAGCAAAGAAATACCAGTAGAGTATAGTTTAAAATTGTTAAAACTATTACCCTTTGTGCATAACATATCTGGTAAACCTGATCTTACTGCCCTAAGTTTAGAAAAAATTCTAGGAGAAAAAGTTAGTGTAAAAAAAATAGTAGCCCCTTGTCATCATGATAATACTGTAAAAAGTAATAATATATTAGGTGTAGATTTTGTTTTAGAATTAAGTAACTCTCAAGTTTTGTATCCAATTTTTGAAATAGAAATTGGTCCTGTATCAAGAAAAAACATGAATAAATTCTTACAAAATGGGGTGGCTAGAAAAATTATTAGTACCTTTTGCGACTATTTTATCCCACTAGAAGTAGAAATTAAGCTTAATATTACGTATTCAAAAAACGAAAGTATGTTTGTGTTAAACAAATCAGACAACCCAAGACTGGGTTTAACAACAATGATATAAGATGAATATAATTTTACTTACAGCAATAAACACAGATATGTTTAAAATAGGTATAGTATTGCTGATAATCACCATGATTCTAATGGGATTTGTTACTGGATTAAAAAAACTATTTATAAAAAATAAAAAGAAGTTTTTTTTGTACGTGTTAGTAATACTATTATTATTTGCAGCTACTGCATTATTAAGTAATGAAAAGGTGCTTAATAATATACCTCTCAATAATTTTATTAGTTTTCAAGTAGTGTTTTTCTTATTAGGTGTTTTGCATATTATGGCATTGCGCAAATTTTTCCCTGATATATCAGAAACTCCCACTTGTTTTTGGTCAGAATTTCTATATACATTGGTTACGGTGTTTGTAGGGTTGATCTCTTTTATGTTTGTAGTGAATATTTATAAACCTGAATATACCTACATTTTTTTAACATCAGCTATTACATTTTTAATGCCTTTTATGATTGTAAAATTGTATGAATTTGCTGTATCTATACCTGTCTCTGTTTATCAGAAATGGTTTTATCCTATTGATAAAAAAATGAAAGATCCAAAAGAGGAAGAGTTGTTAAATCCACTTGTGATATCATTTGAATTTAACAAAGGGGAGAGCTTGAGTGAAATTAGTAATTTTAGACTCAAAGCTCCAGAGCGAATGGAATTTGGTAAATTGTTTTACTTTTTTATTAATGATTATAACGAGCGCCACCCAGGTGGTGAAATTACATATATCGATAAAGGAAATAAGCCTTCTGGTTGGATTTTTTATACTAAGCCAAATTGGTTAGGACTTCAGAAATATATAAATTTTAATAAAACTATAGAAGCAAATAATATTAAAGAAAATGATGTGATTATTTGTAGACGAGTTTAGTAAAATGTTAAAGTTTTTAAAAAACAGGGTTTTGATTTTCAAGTCAAAACCCTGTTTTTTTTGGATTAAGTTAATAGTCATGCTGTTTGTTGTTGTTTGTACGTAATGTTTTTCTGTCATAACTACCGTTTTGAATATTTATTTTCTTAAAGTTAGTATAAGAATTATAATTTTTTGAGTACATTTACCCTGTGCAAGTCACGTTTATTATTATTATTATTATTTAATTATTATTTAAACTTAAAATTTTATTATTATGTCTTTTAAAGCAACAGCAAAATTTTCAACAGGAGAAGAGTTTAACGTAATCAACTGTAATTATGGTTTATTTCAAGAAACTAATGCCGAAGGAAGTCCGTCTTCTGTTACCCGAGGTGGTAAAGTAACATTAACTGTAGAATCTTCTTCTTCTAGTATGTTGAGAGATTATATGATGAATAGTTATGAGACCAGAGATCTTACAATAACTTTCAATAAGGCAAATTCCGAATCTAAGCTTCAGCAAATAAATTTTAAAGTTGCTTATGCAGTAAAGTATACACAAAACTTTGATGCTTCAGGGAAAAATCCTTTAACAGAACAAATTACCTTATCTGCTCAAAAAGTAGAATCTGGAGGTATGGAACATGCTAACAATTGGGTGTCAATGTAATTTTGATTTCTCAATAATATACTATCAAAGGGAGTGTTTTTCACTCCTTTTGTTGTCTAATATTTATTCTTTGTCAATAAAATATTATGGTATATAGCATAATCATTAGCCTTGCTTATCAAAAATTAAAATTATTAATATTTATGTCTTTTTTAGCAAAATTAAATATAGACGGAGAAGAATTTAACATACTCGAATGTGATTTTGGTATCGAGCAAAACTCGGATGAAACAGGAAGACCTAGTGCTAAACCTATAGGAGGACAAATAGAGATTCTTATAGAATCTACTGTAAAAATTGATTTTTTTGAATGGGCTTCTTCTGGATTAGGAATAAAAAATGGAGAGATCATTTTTTATAGAAGAGATAATACTTCAAGTCTTAAAAAACTTAAATTTAAAGATGCATATTGTTTAAAGTATAGAGAGCGCTTTAATGCAGTTAATACAGAACCTTTAAAGATATATCTAGTGATTTCTGCCAAAGAAATGGTGATGAGAGGAACTAGATTTACCAATAACTGGCCTATGAGAACTTAATTATTGATATTATAAAAAAAACAGCACTCTATGCAGGTATGATTCTATCATATTGAATGCTGTAATCATGAGAAAGGGATTAGAATGATTTGAATTTGGTAGCTATTTGTTGGTATATAGATAAAACTATATATTGTTTTTAAGAGATACATTTAATGAGTTTTGCCAACAAGAGATTATGATGGTCGCAAAGCCAAAAGATTTCCACGCCCTACTTCAGAAGTGTCTAAAGAATAGCAAAAAGAATATATGACTATTGGAAAGTAATAAGTAGGTATGGAGATGTTTACCAATGAACTCATCTTGACTTTTTCTATTTCCTAAAAAATGGTTGAAATATGCCCATATTTTGTTACTTTTTTTATTTGTAACTCTGCTATAATTTTCAAGAAGTGCCCCACCTAGTCAAATTTCAATACACTTTCGGTTAAAAATAAAATATGCTTATCCGTAAGGTTCCCCAAGATAATTCCATCTATACGACACCGCTGCTATCATCAGCCTGTCAAAGAGGTTATTAAAGTAACGTCTGTTGAATTTATAACAGAATTCATTAAGATAGTTCTGTAGAAAATCATCATCTATTCTATGGTGTACATCCAGGAATAATCGTTTTGCATTACTTATAACAGTATGTACCCAAGGCAATACTTTTACAATATTTTTCTTTGGAATAACTCTGGAATCAATTTCAAAGTCCTTCTCTAAATCCACATAGCTTGTAGACTTATCAGATACTATTTTTGTATTTTCATCTACAGCAGCTTTTACTGTATTTGTTATGGTTTCCTTCTTTAAAGATTCAACAACCTTCATCTTTAAATACCCTACTTTTTTCTTCTTTCCATGTTTTTTAGGGTCATGATCATCTCCAGTGTCTTTAGATTCCACACTTACAAGCACTGTTGTTTGACGTTGGCTTCCTCTACCACGTTTTAATGGCTCAGATTCATCTCTTGTTATCGAAACGGTTTCAAAAAAACCTTCATCTAATTCTATTTCTTCCTTTAGCGTATACTCATCATCTCTAAGCCCCATGACGCTTCTTAACTTATGTAACATAGCCCAAATAGGCTCATAACGTTTATGTCTTAACTGACGCTGTAGCTCCTTTGCCGAAAATGACTTCTTAGTGCTTGTCATAAGATGCATAGCAATAAACCAATACTGAAATGGAAGTTTGCTACCATGCATAACTGTACCACTTTTTAAGGTAGTGCGGTGATTACATTGTTTACATTCCCATTGCTCTCGGTACTGCTTCCAATAATGAGAAGTACAACCGCACTTAGTACAGGTGACTCCTTGTTTCAAACGATAAGCCTTGAAGGCTTCTTTACAACTTTGTTCATCTGGGAAATGCTTCGTGAATTCTATCAGTTTCATAACGCAAAATAAGAAAAGGGAAACAAACGGACAAGCATAAAATAAAAAGTCAAGATGTTCAATATCTTTCCGTAGAAAAACAAGTTTATTGTTAAAAATAAGCTTTGCTAATCACAAAAAATGCTCTTCAGATTTCCAATTAGATATGTTCTTTCTTACTATTTAGTATATGTACAGAGCCTATAGAAAACATAAAAAGAAGCAAAACAAAAAAGTTTAAACATTTTTTAAGAAGTTAAAATAATTCATCCCTAATTATAGTGTATTCGTCACAAAGACCAAATTATACTTTATACCAAATAAGCATTATATCTATTTTTGTCTTGAAAAATAAGAGTTAAGCAATTTAAAAACTTATATAATTTAATTATGTCCTAATTATTAAGTTTACTTGCCTTACTGAATATAGATAGAATTAAAGTATAAAATGATAGAGGAATTAGTGTTTGTTTCAGAAATAGATAATACGATGCTTAATAATAGGTGTGGTCATTCTAGTATTATTTTTGAAGATTTTTTATGGGTTATAGGCGGTGTATTACCAAATAACAGTATTAGTGACATATTATGCAGTAGAGATGGTATCCTATGGGAAAACAAATTAGAAAAAGCTCCTTTTGGTAAAATACATGATCACTCATGTATTGTGTTTAATAATGAAATTTTACTTATTGGTGGATGTGGAGAGACTTTTAACAATAAAATTTGGAGTAGTAATAATGGAAAAAACTGGAAAATTCTTAATGATAGCCCTGAGTTTTCGAAAAGAGGACACCATACCTTAACTCTTTTTCAAGATAAACTCTGGATTATTGGTGGTCAGGATAAAAATAAGATACAAGATGATGTTTGGGTAAGTAATGATGCTATAACATGGAAAAAAGTAGTTAATGAAGCAATTTTTGGGGCTAGAAGAGGTCATACAACTGTTGTGTATAAAGATAAAATATGGCTTATAGGGGGGTATAATGGTTTTTTACTGAATGATGTATGGTCTAGTACAAATGGAGTTGATTGGGTATTAGAGGTCGAAAACCCCCCATTTGCCAAACGAAGAAGCCATTCATCTATTGTTTTTGATAATAAAGTATGGATTATAGGTGGAACCAAAAATAATAATTTTGAGTATTTGAGTGATATTTGGTATTCTATAAATGGTATAGATTGGGTATGCATGAATAGTTATACAGATATAAACAGAACAAACCATTCAATAATTGTTTTTAATGACAAAATTCAGGTCATAGGAGGAATGACCTAATTTCTTTAAAGATATGCAGAGGATTTTTATCTAAAATTAAGGTAGGTAGATTATAGAAATAGGCTAACTTTTTCAGTTAGCCTATTTCTATAATCTA
>CAKMZM010000006.1:0-33796 GCA_929200365.1 uncultured Flavobacteriaceae bacterium
CCTTATTATTACAGAAAAAAATTATTTTAGCTTTGTAGACGAATCTATACTATAAAGTAAGATTTGCGAATTAAAAATCGTAATTCATAACATAAAAATATGCTATTAATTCATGTAAAAAGAATTACACCTAGAGTTTCTTATACATTTAAGCAAATGTGTAAACGAATATTGGGCTTGGATATTGATCTAACATCAAAAATAGAGCCTTTTATAGCTCATGATGGTCCTAAGTTTTCTTATGGAAAACAACCATTGGGAAAAGAACTTTATTTTCAGAGTGTTGATTTACTTTTTGAACATGGATTGAATGATATAGATATCCAAGTTTTTGATTGGGAAGAGACAAAATGTTTTTTTGATGTTAAACATGCAGATTCTGCACTACCTTTTGATATTTTTGCAGCTACTTTTTATCTTTTAACACGGTATGAGGAATATTTGCCGCATGTAAAAGATAATCTAGGACGTTTTCCTGCTACAGAAAGTATTGGGTCTGCTCATGATTTTTTACAGGACCCAGTAGTAGATATATGGGCATATAAATTCAAAAAAGCTCTTTTAGAGAAGTATCCAGATCTTAAATTTCGAGAAAAGAAATTTACCGTTATCCCTGTTATTTCTGTAGCTCAAACTTTTGTGTATAAAAATAAAGGTATTTTACGATCTGTAGGAGGAGGGATTCGTGATTTGTCAAAATTGCAATTTGATCAACTTACAGATAGAATAAAGGTGTTAATTGGATTAAAAAAAGATCCATATAATATCTTTGATTTTATTATTCAACTTCAAAAAAAGAAAAAAAGAAATGCTAAAGTACTATTTGGATTAGGAGATTACTCTAAATATGAAAAAAATGTAGGACATAATCGCCCACAACATCATGCAATTATTAAGCATGTTGCTGATTATATGAATGTAGGGCTAAAGGTTTCATATGAGGCTATTTCTGATCTATCCCTTTTAAAAAAAGAAAAGCTACGAATAGAAAATATTGTTAATAGAAGGCTTCAATATTCACTTTGTTCTTTTTTTAAAATAAAATTACCCGAAGCATATCGCAATTTTATCGAATTAGAGATAGGAGAGGATTACTCTATGGGATATCCAGAGCAATCTGGTTTTAGAGCAGGAACCTGCTCTCCGTTTATGTTTTATGACCTTGATTACGAAGTGCAAACCCCTCTGGTAGTACATTCCTTTTGTTTTGCAAACCGGGGTACTAGAGAAGCTCTTAACGATTTGATGTCGGCAAAAAAAGAAATCAGTATATATATGGATAAAGTAAAAAAGGTAAACGGAATCTTTATTCCAGTTTTTAGTAACACACTGTTTAGTGATTTCCAAAGAGAACCTTTTTGGAAATCAATTTTAGAATTTATTTGGACTACAGATGATGAATAACGCCATAAAACATGTTTTTTTTGATCTGGATCATACGCTGTGGGATTTTGACAAGAACTCGTCTTTAGCATTTCAGATGATTTTTGAAAAATTTAATGTAACTATCAAAATTGAAGATTTTTTGGCTGCATATCAGCCGATTAACATGAAATACTGGAAATTATACAGAGAAGAAAAAGTAAGTAAAAAAGAACTTCGAAGAAACAGGCTTGTAGAAGCCTTTATACATCTTAATACAACATTTTCTATAGAAGCTATTGATACAATGGCTGAAGATTATATTAACTTTTTACCACTCCATAATTATTTGATTGATGGAGCTCAGGATTTATTAGAATACCTTATCCCAAAATATGACCTGCACATTATAACCAATGGTTTTAGAGAAGTACAAAATCAAAAATTATTAAATTCAGGAATACTACATTATTTTAAAACAATAACGAATAGTGAAGAAGCAGGGGTTAAAAAACCCAATCCGTTGATTTTTCAACAAGCAATACAAAAATCTGGTGCGCAATTAGATAGTAGTATAATGATAGGAGATAACTACGAAGCCGATATATTGGGGGCGCAAGAAGTGGGCTTAAAAACCATTTGTTTTAACTACCATAAGGAAGATTTACCTAGGCATGATATACAAGTTTCTGAATTAAAGATGATTAAAGATTTTCTTTAGAGATATTTATTTGTGTTTTAGTTATATAGAAGTGATTTACACTTTTTTTTACTCAATTTTTATTTTTTCTCACTTCGTAACACTGGGGACACAAGAAGTGCGCTTAAAAATCATTTGTTTTATGTTTTAACTATCATAAGGAAGATTTACCTGAGCATGATGTGCAAGTTTCTGAATTAAAGAAGGTTAAAGGTTTTCTTTAGAGATATTTATTTGTATATTAGTTACATAGAAGTGATTTACACTTTTTTTTTAATTCGCTATGAAAATGCTTTTTTTACTCAATTTTCATTTTTTCTTACTTCATAATATTGCTATGAAGATTAACCTTGAGTACTTGGGACAATTGATCAAAAAATAACTGCTTTTCAACAGAATCAAAAAAGTTTGAATCACTTCATAAAAAAACATTTCCCCAAAATGAAAAAGAAAAATAATCATGTATTACTATGTGTTTTATGTATACTGGTACAATCAATTTCTTGCATAAAAGATGTAGATTTTGATCAGATAGAAGACGTTACGCTTACCCCAATCTACGAAGTAGATTTTGTACACTCTCGATTCGATACAAATCAATTTGTAGGCTTTAATATAGACCCTGCTATTAGTATTCCCGAGGTAATAGTAAATGACACCTTAAGTTATGATCTCTTAGGAACAGATTTTGTCGTAGACAATTTAGACCGAATAGAATTAACGTTTGAATTTTCAAATACTATTGAGCGCGATTTTGAATTCGATTTTGGGTTCCTGAATGCTGATGAGCAACGAATTGGGTCACTGTATAGTATGATAGCTAATTCAGGAAATGGAGAAGGCACAAAACCAGTTATAATAACAAAAGTGGTTATTCTTGATAATTCTGAAATTGATATTCTTAGAGATGCTACAAAGCTTTTTGCTTCAGTAAGGTTACAAAACGTTAATAGTAGTTTGCAAGGTATTCTCGAATTGAAATCTAAGGGAACTTATTTTTTTAATTACGAATTATGAGAATTATCATATTCATACTTGTTAGTATATGGGTGTGTTTGGGATATTCTCAAAATAAGGAGACCTTATATGACTTTACAGATCTTCCTCAGTCTTTAATGCTTAACCCTGGAGCCAATATAAATTTTGATTACCATGCTGGAGTACCTTTTTTATCACAGTTTCATATAAACGCAGGACTAAAGGGAGCATCTGTTTATGATGTTTTTGCAGATGATGGAAGAGACATTAATGATAAAATAGAAAATACACTTAATACGCTTACAAGCAATGATTATTTAACTCTAACGCAGCAATTAGAACTTATTAGTTTTGGTTGGAAAAGTAAGAAAAATGAAAAGATATACTTCTCTGGGGGCATTTATCAGGAATTAGATGTTATAGGATACTTTCCGAAAGATTTTGCAGTTCTTGCGTATCAGGGGAATCAGGATTTTCTGAACCAACCATTTCGTTTTTCAACTATAAATGGATCTGCAGAGTTGTTAACAACATATCATTTTGGATACACAAAAAAGATAAATAAAAAACTAACTTTCGGGGCACGAGTCAAATTATATTCTAGTATGTTTCATATTCGTAGTGCCAAAAACAAAGGAACTTTTACTACAGTAGAAACACCAGAAGGAAATAATGTTTATCAACATGTGATTAGTAATGTAGATGTTACTGTTAGAACATCGGGATATGCTTCTATGGAAGATGCAGAAGGAAAAGAAATTACTAATAAACTAATAAGAAGAGCATTTTTGGGAGGAAATCTAGGGCTTGGTGTGGATATAGGGTTTACTCATAAAATAAATGAGCAGTTGGTTATCACAGGAAGCGCTAATGATTTGGGGGTAATATTGTATGCTAAAGATGTTGCAACCTATAGAGCACAAGGTAATTATGTTTTTGAAGGATTTGAAATGCCAGTTCAGTTTTCTGAACAGGATTCTCAAAATTTTATAGATGAATTAAAAGAAGCTATCCCACTTGATACATTGAGTAAAGCTTATGTAACAATGCGCCCTTTAAAACTAAACACCTCTATTAGATATTCTTTTAATCGATATGATGATGGAACCTGTGATTGTTATATTGAGGGAGAGAAACCTCCTTATCTGGATGCTATAGGGATCCAATTATTTACCCAATTTAGACCAAAAAAACCTCAATATGCAGTTTCACTGTTTTATTACAAGCGTTTTTTTAATTTTTTAAGAACAAAACTCACCTATACCATTGATGATTATTCCTATTACAATATAGGGTTTCTTACATCTATTCATATTAACAAAATTAATTTTTATATTTCGGCTAATAATTTGTTAGAATATACTAAACTTGCAAAAGTAAGGGGTTCTTCTGTACAACTAGGTTTTAATATTATAATGAGATAGATATGTTACGAATTTTATTTTTTTGGAGTGTGTTAATTTGCTTTTTTAATCTAAATGCTCAGAAAAGTGTTAATGAATATAAGTATGTAATAGTTCCTGAGAGCTATGATTTTTTAAAGAAAAAAGACACGTACCGCCTCAATTCTCTTACTAAATTTTTGTTTAATAAGTATGGTTTTAAAGCCTTTGTAATGGGAGAAAATTTTCCAGAAGATCTTAAAACTAATGGTTGTAAAGCATTACGAGCTGATCTAAAACGAAGATCTGGTGTGTTTTTGACAAGATTAACATTAGAGTTAACAGATTGTAATGGTAGCATTGTATTTACATCGGTAGAGGGAAAGAGTAGGAAAAAAGAATTTAAGGCTGCACATCATGAAGCACTTAGAAATACGTTTACATCAGTAGCGGCACTTAACTATAAGTATAGTGGTGATAAAGAAGAAAAGATTGTTAAAAAAGAAGAACCTACTATACCAACTAAAGAAGTAAAAGAAACAGTAGAAGTTACTTCTCCTTCAGAAAGCTCGATTGCATACCTTTTTAATGATACAGGTTTCTTGTTTAAAAAACAAGATTACGGATATGAGATATTTAAAAGTGAAGAAAAGCAAACTCCGATAGGGAAAATCTTTAAATCGGGAAGCGGAAAAAATTATATAGTTCAGGCAGAAAATTTAAGTGGTAATGGGTATTTTGATGGGTACGGTAATTTTATATTAGAGCGTATTAATCCTGCAACCAATAAGCTTATTACAGATACATTTGCAAGACAGTAAGATTTTTTAAAAAGGAAAAATTATACAATGGGGAGATAAAAGAGTTAATACTCATACTTATCTCCCCATCTTGATTTAAGAAATGTTCTAAATGAGTGTTCGCGCTGGTTATCCCCAGGATCATATAATTTGGTATTGGTAATCTCATCAGGAAGAAATTCTTGTTTTACAAAATTATCTTTATGATTATGAGCATATTTGTAATCTTCTCCATATCCTAATTCTTTCATTAATTTGGTAGATGCATTTCTTATATGTAATGGAATAGATAAATCTCCCGTTTGTTTTACCAATTGCTGAGCTTTATTTATAGCCATATAAGATGCGTTACTTTTAGGTGAAGAAGCAAGATAAACTGTACATTGGCTTAATATGATTCTAGCCTCAGGATAACCAATAGTATTAACAGCCTGAAATGAATTAGTAGCTAAAATCAAAGCAGTTGGATTAGCATTTCCGATATCTTCAGAAGCTAATATGATCAATCTTCTAGCAATAAATTTAAGATCTTCACCACCTTCAATCATTCGTGCAAGCCAATATACAGCAGCATTTGGGTCGCTACCTCGAACAGATTTAATAAAAGCAGAAATAATATCATAATGCTGTTCTCCTGTTTTATCGTATCGTACCGTATTTTGTTGTACTAGTTTTGAAACCAGATCATTAGTGATCGTAATAGATTCCTGATCCTGACTAGACACAATTAATTCGAAAATATTTAAAAGCTTACGGGCATCTCCACCACTTAATCTTAGAAGAGATTCGGTTTGCTCAAGTACTATTTTTTTTGATTTTATGTATTCATCTTCTTGCATAGCTCTATTGAGTAATGCTTCTAATTCTTTTTTACCAAAAGGATTAAGAGTGTATACCTGACAACGAGATAAAAGTGCTGGTATTACTTCAAAACTTGGATTCTCTGTAGTTGCTCCGATGAGGGTAATCCATCCTTTCTCTACAGCACCTAATAAGGAATCTTGTTGTGATTTACTAAAACGATGAATCTCATCAATAAACAAGATTGGATTTTTAGCAGTAAATAAACCTCCACTTTGTTTAGCCTTGTCAATTACTTCTCTTACTTCCTTAACACCACTATTTATGGCACTTAGCGTATAGAATGGTCTTTCTGATTCGGTAGCGATGATATTAGCTAATGTTGTTTTTCCTACGCCAGGAGGTCCCCAAAGTATTAGAGAGGGGATAAGTCCTTTTTTTATTTGTTGGGTTAGAGAACCATTATCACCAATTAGATGTTCTTGACTAAGGTACTGTTCTAAGGATTTTGGACGTATTCGTTCGGCAAGTGGTTTATTTATATCCATAACCACAAAGTTACAAAGCTTCATTGGATATGAATAAAAATCAGTATAGTAATAATAGAGAATGGTTATAAATCAAAAAAACAATCTATGATTCTTAATAACCTGACATTTTAACCGAACTTTTGTTTTGGACTTTTTTTTGATATACTCATAGTACAATGCAAGAAAAAGAAGCTCATTTTAAGTTTAATACAGGAGTCGTAGGATATCCATTATTGTTTGTACTGCTTATTTGGATAGTTTTTTGGTTAGAAGTTCGCCTTGGAGTGAGTTTTAATCATTTTGGAGTGTACCCTAGAACGGTTACTGGTTTAAGAGGGATAGTATTTTCACCTTTTATCCATTCTGATATTAGCCATTTATGGCATAACACATTGCCTTTATTGATTTTGTCTGCCGCATTATTCTTTTTCTATCAAAAAAATACCTGGAAAGTCTTATGTATAGGAGTTTTGCTTACTGGTTTTTTGACTTGGGTGTTAGGGCGACCAGCAAATCATATAGGGGCAAGTGGAGTGATTTATATGTTATTTGGTTTTCTTTTTTTTAAAGGGATTTTAGCAAAGCACTTTCGGCTGATAGCATTGTCTTTTGTAGTAGTGTTTGTATATGGTAGTATGGTTATGTATGTACTGCCAATTGACCCTAAGATTTCTTGGGAAGGGCACTTATCGGGACTTATATCTGGTATAGTGTTGGCCTTTGTGATTAAAAAAGGAGTGGTTCAACCTGAACGATACACATGGGAATCTGAAGATTATAATCCAGAAGATGATGAGTTTTTAAAACACTTTGATGAGAATGGTAATTTTATTGAAAACGTCACGCAAGAAAACTCAGAAGAACAAATTACAGTAATGTATGAATATAAGCCGATAGATAAAGAAAGTAAAGATAATAAGTAATCAAAAAACTAACGTCTTTGTCTTATAGTTTCATACAGGAATACGCCACAAGCAACAGATACATTTAGAGAAGCAATATCGCCATACATTGGTAATTTTGCTTGATGGTCAACTAGTTTTAGTACCGATTGAGATATGCCTTTACCTTCACTTCCCATAATAATTGCAGTAGGGATAGTTAGACCTGTATCATAAATAGTAGTACTCGTCTTTTCTGTAGCTGCAACTACTTGGATGCCAGAACCTTGTAGGTAAAATATAGCATCTTTAATATGATCAACTTTGCATATTGGGATTTTAAATACTGCACCAGCAGAAGTTTTAATAGAATCTGCATTAACAGGTGCTCCTCCTTTTTTTTGAATGATAATGCCATGTACTCCTGTGCATTCTGCGGTTCTTATAATAGCACCAAAATTACGAACGTCAGAAAGTTGATCAAGAATTAGAAATAAAGGAGTTTCTCCAGATTCGATGACATTCATAACAAGATTTTCGAGATCATAAAAATCGATAGGAGAGATGTAGGCAACAGCGCCCTGGTGATTGTTACGGGTTAACCTGTTTAATTTTTCTATAGGAACATAGTTAATAGTAATATGCTGTTTCCTTACAAGATTCATTAATTCTTTAGCCAGATCGCCATGTAATCCTTTCTGAATAAAAAGTTTATCGATGCTCTTGCCAGATGTTATAGCTTCTATAATGGCTCTAATGCCAAAAATTAAGGAATCATTTTTCATAACGGCAAAGATAGATATAAAAATGTATCCTTGTAAAGTTTCAGGGCAGCCTATTTAAAAAAAGCTTGATATAATTTTACATAAAAAAGGGTTGTCTATATAGACAACCCTTTCATTATAATTGTTTGTTATTTTAACAAATATTAGGGCACCTCTAAAAACTCATTTTTATTACAAATTGCTGCAAAAATCAATCTTTTCGTTGTCAGCCAAAATCTTTCCTCATCATAGCTATGGCTATGTTTGTGGAATATTTTGCCTTCCGCCTCAACCTTGATTTTTTCGCTGCTTTTCATAACAAAATGAGTTTTTAGAGGTGCCCATTATTTAGAATAATTATGGTAAAAAACAAAATAAAGAACCTGCACGAGGTGTTGGTCCTTCGGTAAAGATTACTGTTCCATTAGGATCAGTAATGGTGTACGAATTTTCATCTTCAAAAGCATTACTTCCAGCTCCTGGAGAGTATGTGAAAGACATTTTTTCGTCTGCTCCGGTAATTTCGAAGGTGAAAGTATCTTCACTAGCAATTGCTCTGTAGTTTGTCTGTATACCATCAATATTAACTGTGATAAGACCACCTTGCCAACCATCACCAAAACTATCTTTAGCGACTATAGTCCATGTTCCAGGAGTTGGAGGAGATAGTGTACATGCGATAAAATCTGAATATTGCATTGGTGCACTAAAAAATATTTCACCTAGTATATCTTGTGTGTTAACCTCTGTAAAAGATCTGCCATCTGTCATATTAATGGTGATGAAGAAGTTAAATTGATCTCCTGCCAAAACTACAGAAGAATCCAAATTAAGAGCAGTAACAGCATCGCCTAAATTTATAGTTATAGTTGCTTCAGGAAAACCATTGTCATTTAAAACAAACGAAGATATGTTTGTTGTAGTTAAAAACGCAGGAGTAGTAATAGACTCACTTGTTTCTGGCATAGTCAAATCAAAATTATTGTCTCCATAAGTAACATGTATTTCAACATCTGAAATATCTGCTCCATTTTCTAAAGATACTAACTCTCCAGTTACCGCCCAATTTGAATTATCAAGATCGGTCTCATCAATCAAACCAGCTGTATTAAGTGTTCTGAAATATGCTCCTCTAGCTTCTACACCATCTCGTGGATCAGGAAATGTATCTTTCTCATCATCTGTGCATGAGAATAGTCCCATTAAAATTGCACAGGGAATCACTAAAAAACTTATTATTTTTTTCATATTATGTCTTTTTTAAAAATCTAAATTAGTAGTACTCAAATCCCAAAACACATGAACCGTTTGATCTGGCTTTGCAGAAATATTAGGGTTGTTGTTTATTGAAAGTGATGGGTACTTAAATGATCTTATAAATGCTCCGGGGTTATTAGTTAGTGCAGGCTGCAAGTTTAATGGCATACCTGTACGCCTATACCCATTATATGGTTCTACACCATTACCAAATGAAGCAATGTATGCTTGCGTGATTATGATATCTAGTTTGCCATTGTTATCAGCAGCATCATAATTAGATAAAATAGTATTAATATATGCAGTTACAGCAGCGGCATCTGGTTCTTGGGTAAATTCTGTAGCTCCAAGAATACCTTGTACTTTGGCAATAGAAGCAGTCATACCGCTTTCTAATTGTTCACGGGCATTATCAATTGTTCCAAGTACTAAAGCAGCTTCAGCTCTCGCAAAATGTATAAAAGAGGATAAAACTATTGGATGAATACCAGCACCTTTTAAACCTGCACGTGTTGTTGCATTAACTGATCTGAATGAATTGTCATCAAATCGTCCCCCGATAGGATAAGCTCCCCAAGTTGAAATTTTACCTCCATCAGATGGTAATCCTCTACTAAGTAAATGAGGTCTCCCCCAATAGCCTTCACCAACACTGGTACAGAAAGGATCAAGTCCAGAAACCCAATGAGTAGGGAAAGATTCTACTAGACAGGGTAAATCAAAAATACCTTGTGCATCTGTTGCAGGATAATCAGCAGATTGTCTGTAAAAATAATATCTTAATCTAGGATCATTTAAACGGTTTTTTAATAAATTCATGAAGTATAATGACATATATTCTCCACTAGGTCCGTTTACGTAATTGTCAAAAAACTGAGTACTTCTTACATCTGGTGCAGAAGTATTTGTACCATACTTTACAGTCCAATCTTCATTAGGACTATCTATTAAATCACCTTCAGTTATTAAGGCATTAATTGCATTTCTTGAAGCTACTGGATCTACTAAACGAGTATTATTCCAAATTCTTAATTTTAGAGATTTTGCAAGTGTAATCCATCTTCTACGATTTGGACTGTTATTAGTTCCTGCAAAGTACATATCAGATGTAGCTAATGGAAGGTCAACCTCATCATCTTGTTCAAGATTACTGATGGCATCATCTAAAAGCTGTAAAGCAACATTATATACTGCTTGATCATCATCAAGACCTGGATTTGGATTTTCTTTACCTAATAAAGCTTCAGAATATGGAACATCACCAAAATAATCAACCAAAGTAGTTAATGTGTATGATTCGATTATTTGTGCAACACCAACATGGTGATAAGCTTGTTGCTGTTCACCTAAAGTTTTAATTGTCTGAATATCTTTAAGGTGACCACTATAGCATTTCCAGGTATCATCAAAATCAGAAGGTTGGTATGCATTTTGGTATAATGGTCCTCCTGCTTGAAGCATTCTTACCATTTCCATTGCTGCTTCATTTCCTCCAGTTTGATTGTCTTCGTCTTCATCTCCAAGCCATTTTGCAAAAGATACGAAAACCCCATTTAAAAGCAATTCTAGATTTACCTTGTCGGGTGTCGAAGTATTTGGGCTTTCATTAACATCTAATTCCAAAGATTCACATGAACCCAATGAGATTAAGATCGCTAAAAGAAATACGGGTATTTTATATTTAGTATTCATAATTTTTTCGGATATTTAAGAATTAAAATGACGCTCTAACGGATAAACCATAACGCTTTACTGTTGGACCAGTTAATAAGTCAAAGCCTCTAGAGTTACCCACACCTTCACTAGTTACAGAAGGGTCAAAGTTGATAGATTCAGGAAAATTGAACGCTTTAAACCATAAGTTGTTACCTATAGCGGATATCGTAATATTTCCAAATGGTGTATTGTCTAAGGCTTTTTTAGGTAAACTATAGGATAAAGAAACTTCTCTTAATCTTATATGAGTAGCGTCATATATTCTAAATTCGTCATTACCGTAATTTCTCCAATACATTTCGGTAGATGTTATCTGAATATCGTTAGGGGTACCATCTTGTTTTACACCAGGAGCAATTACAGATAAGGATCTATCAAAATCAGTTTCACCTGCCTGACCTCTAATGATCAATACTGATGCTGTAGCAGAGTACATGTCACCTCCATGAGTATAATCCCATTGCATACCGAAGTTTAATCCTTTATAAGAAAAATTATTGATTAAAGCTGCATGCCAATCTGGGTTAGGATCTGCAAGAGGAGCAATTTCATCTTCAGTAAGGTATAATCCATTTGAACCAACAATAGGGCTTCCTGCATCGTCTCTTTGTAGTACAGTACCCATGATTAAGTTATATGGTTGTCCTTGTACCGCAAAGTTACCTAAATTAGTAAATGGCCCACCAGTGATAATCTGAGCATCAGTACCACCTGGTAATTCAGTAATAGTGCTTTCGTATGCATCAAAATTTAAAATGAAATCCCATTGGAGATTATCTGTTCTTATAGGAGTAACATTAATTCCTATCTCTATACCTTCTGTTTTTAATTTACCTGCATTAATTGCTGTTACCGTGAATCCACTTGCAGGGTCTAATGTTTGATCTAAGATTTGATCTCTTGCTTCTTTAGTATATACACTACCTTCAAAACCTATTCTGTTATTAAGTGCTTTAAATTCAATTCCAAATTCTAATTCTGTTACTAGTTCAGGTTTTAGATCTGGGTTTGCTAATCGACTTAATAAATTGACTGGGTCTTGAGAAACTGCTGTATTTACTGCCGTACCATCTGTAGTTAAAAAATCTCTTGCTCTTATATTGATACCTTGACGGGTTCTGTATGGAGCAGCAAAGTTCGCTGAACTACCATAACCAAATCTAAGTTTTAAATAATTTAAACCACCATTATTACTTTTAAGACCAGAGAATACAGATGTAGGAATAAATGATATACTAGCACTTGGGTAAAGGATAGAGTTATTTCCACTCTCATGAGTAGAAGACCAGTCATTTCTAGCTGCGGCACTTAAGAATATCCAATTTTTGTATCCTAAAATTGCAGACCCATATATACCAAAAGTATTTTCTTGAGAATTAAATAGATCGGTTGCTACTTTTTCTTCAAAATTATTAGCAAAGAAACTACCGTACACTAACTGCTTGTCATATTCTACTCTAGAACTAGTAAATCTGTTTCTTCTTGCGTTTGCTCCTAAATCGACAGATAAGTTAATTTCCTGCGATAAATCTTTATTCATATTTATTAATAGAGAATGATCCCAGATTCTATTTGTATTTCTGTCTTCATGATACAAACCATCTGGTAAATAAATACCACCTCTGTTTACACTAAAAGAAGAAACTTCATTATAGTTGTCCATACCAGTTCTCCATGTAGTAGATATCCAGTCATTAAATTCATATTTACCAGACATAGAGAAAAACACTCTATCTGTTACCTCTTTAACTATTTCATTTACAGCAGTCCATCTAGGGTTTTGTATACTGTTATCTGTACGATAGTACACACTTCTATGTTGAGCATCTTCATATGGCAATCCCATTAAGTCAACAGTTCTAGGTGTATATAGTACGTTGGCGAAAATTCCAGATCCACCATTACTAACATTATTAGAACCAGTACTTGCTGCTGTAGATGGATTTTGTTTATCTGTCTTAATATAGCTCATACTACCACTAAAAGTAAACTTGTTACTTAATTTTGCAGAACCTCCAAGATTAAAGTTATTTCTTCTTAATTTACTTCCTGGTACAAAACTTTTAGTTTCACTATTAGAATAACCAAGACTAAAGTTTGCCGTTTCTGAAGCTTTAGAAACATTTATATGATTAGAAGCAGTATATCCTGTATTAAAAAACTTCTCTACACTATTGTATGGTTTGTATTCGTAGTCCGTACGACCAGCAAATTGAGGAAAACTTGTGTCAAAATCACCACCACCAGATTGTACCCCAGCATAAGCATTCCCAGAATAAGGGTGAGCTACAAGAGTATATGGAGTAGTAAATTTTGCTCCCCAGTTACTAAATGCTTTACCGCCTGAGTTTTGAAAACCACCACCATAAGTGTTTTGATATTCAGGAAGTGCAGAAATTTGCTCCACAAAATAAGATGAACTTACATTAACTTCAAGTTTTTTTCCTAGATCACCTCCAGCACCAGATTTTGTAGTGATTAGAATTACACCGTTTCTACCTTGTTCACCGTATGTTACAGTTGCACTTAATCCCTTTAATACACTTAATTGTGCAATGTTGTTAGGGTCTAAATCAAGTAACCTACTTGCTGAGTTAACACCAGATCCATCCGTAGAAAGATTATTATTACGATCATCATTATTGGCATTAGAAAACGGTACACCATCCACAATAATTAAAGGTTGATTGTCACCAGTAATGGTGGAGAAACCTCTAATTGTAATGTTGGTACCCGTTCCTGCAACACCACTACCTCCAAGGATTGCTACTCCTGGAATTTGACCAGAAAGAGCTCTTGCAACATCAGTTTCCGGACGTTTAGCAACGTCTTCTCCTTTTATGATAGTAACCGCATATCCAAGAGCCTTTTTCTGACGTTTAATTCCCTGTGCAGTCACAACAACTTCTTCTAGTTGTGCAGCATCTTCTGATAATTGAATGTTAATTGTATTACTATCGGCGATAGCAATCTCTTTTGTCTCAAAGCCCACATAACTGAATATAAGTACTGCTCCACGATTAGCCTGAAGTGAATAATTACCATCAAAATCGGTTTGAGTGCCACTTATTGTGCTTTTTACAACAACATTAACCCCAGGAAGTGGTAAACCTTTATCATCGGTTACAGTTCCTGAAATTGTGTTTTCCTGTGCAAAAGTGAATTGCACAACAAACGCTAACAATAGCGTTAGAATTTCACTAAACTTTGTTTTCATTTTATAATTTATTTGAATTAGCCAATCTCAAAAATCATAATAATATCTGTATAAAACAACTTTTAGTTATTAAAATTTGTTATGTAATTACTGTAAAGTATCCAAAAATGTAAAATATTTTTGTGTAGAGTGTATAAGGTGATTTTTACTTTATTTAGACGCTTAATCACTTATTAATTAGCTTGTAACGAATGGTTTATGTAATTATTTTTGATGTGTAGTTATCCTTTAACTTCTTGTAGGATGTAAAGTTTACTGGAATTGTTGATTGTAAAAGTGTGAGTTTTTTTATGAAAGCTTTGTTTTGTATTAAAAAGTGCTTTGCCTTAATGATAATTATTAGGAAGCTAGATGAGTTTTTTGTTACATCAAGTAATTAAACAGTTAATCATTGTGTCTCAAAAGGCAAATGTTAATCTTTTTTATGTTATAAAATTTACTACATTTTGAATACCAAATATTGTTTGGTATTCAGTAGATTTAAACTTTCTTGATTCTGACGAGAAGAGTGTTTTTATGGTGAATTGAAAAAGCTTAAACCGCTTCATTAGTCTATACTTTACTGTTTAAAGATAAAAGAAGATTTATGGCGCTGATCTATAGATGAAATAGCTACTAAGTATCATTTATCTCAGGTTGTAGATTTAAAGGAATAAAAATTAATCCCTTAGGATTTGATTTGCTCAAAAATATTTCTACCTTTGCAGCCCTTTTAAAAGGGATATTTTTTTAAATTTTTAATAATAGTGTAAAGCAAATTATGCCAACAATTTCACAATTAGTAAGAAAAGGTAGAGCCAAAATAACTAAGAAGAGTAAATCGGCTGCTTTGGATTCGTGCCCGCAACGCCGCGGTGTTTGTACACGTGTTTATACTACTACACCAAAAAAGCCTAATTCAGCTATGCGTAAAGTAGCTCGTGTTAGGTTAACAAATGGTAAAGAAGTAAATGCGTACATCGGTGGTGAAGGTCATAACCTCCAGGAGCACTCGATAGTATTAGTTAGAGGTGGAAGGGTAAAAGATTTACCAGGAGTTAGATATCACATTGTTCGTGGAGCTTTAGACACCGCAGGTGTAGAAGGAAGAACACAACGTAGATCTAAGTATGGTGCTAAACGCCCTAAGAAGTAATTAAAAAACTTTAAGAAGAAGACATGAGAAAAAGAAAGGCTAAAAAAAGACCGATTTTGCCAGATCCACGTTTTAACGATCAATTAGTTACACGTTTTGTGAACATGATGATGTGGGATGGAAAGAAATCGACAGCTTTCAAAATATTCTATGATGCAATTGATATCGTAGAAGAGAAAAAACAAAATGACGAAAAAACGTCTTTAGAAATTTGGAAAGATGCATTATCTAATGTAATGCCACACGTAGAGGTAAGAAGTCGTCGTGTAGGAGGAGCTACTTTTCAGATTCCTAATCCAATCAGACCAGACCGTAAAATATCTACCGCTATGAAGTGGTTGATTCAATTTTCACGTAAAAGAAATGAGAAATCTATGGCTCAGAAACTTGCTGCAGAAATTATAGCTGCAGAAAAAGAAGAAGGAGCTGCTGTTAAGAAAAGAGTAGATACTCATAAAATGGCTGAAGCAAATAAAGCATTCTCTCACTTTAGATTTTAATCATTAAGAAATGGCTAGAGATTTAAAATATACTAGAAATATAGGAATTGCTGCGCATATTGACGCAGGGAAAACTACAACCACCGAACGTATTCTTTACTATACAGGAGTGAGTCATAAAATAGGTGAGGTGCATGATGGTGCAGCTACAATGGATTGGATGGAGCAAGAGCAGGAGCGTGGTATTACGATTACTTCTGCTGCTACAACATGTGAGTGGAATTTTCCAACAGAAAATGGTAAGCCAGTAGATGATACTAAAGGGTATCATTTTAATATAATTGATACTCCTGGTCACGTTGATTTTACCGTAGAGGTAAACCGTTCTTTAAGAGTATTAGATGGATTGGTATTCTTATTTAGTGCTGTTGATGGGGTAGAACCTCAATCAGAAACAAACTGGAGACTTGCAGATAATTATAAAGTACCAAGAATTGGTTTTGTAAATAAAATGGATCGTCAAGGATCTAACTTTATGGCAGTTTGCCAACAAGTTAAGGATATGTTAGGGTCTAATGCTGTGCCAATTGTAATGAATATTGGTGATGAAGCAGATTTTAAAGGTATTGTAGACTTAGTGAAAAACCGTGCAATTGTATGGCACGATGAAACACAAGGTTCTACATTTGATGTTATTGAGATTCCTGAAGATTTAAAGGCTGAAGCTGCAGAATTAAGAGGTAAACTTATTGAAGAAGTTGCTGCTTATGATGAAAACCTTTTAGAGAAATTCATGGAAGATGAAGATTCAATTACAGAAGAAGAAGTGCATGCTGCACTTAGAGCTGCTGTAATGGATATGTCTATTATTCCTATGATTTGTGGGTCTGCATTTAAAAATAAAGGAGTGCAGTTTCTTTTAGATGCTGTATGTCGTTATTTACCTTCTCCAACAGATAAAGATGGTATTGTAGGTGTAAACCCTAATACTGATAAAGAAGAATTACGTAAGCCAGATGTAAAAGAACCATTTTCTGCTTTAGCATTTAAAATTGCTACAGACCCTTTTGTAGGGCGTTTAGCATTCTTTAGAGCATATTCTGGTCGTTTGGATGCGGGATCATATATCTTGAATAATCGTTCGGGTAAAAAAGAGCGGATTTCTCGTATTTATCAAATGCACTCTAATAAACAAAATGCAATTGAGTATATCGAAGCAGGAGATATTGGGGCAGCAGTAGGATTTAAAGATATCAAGACTGGTGATACTATGTCTGATGAAAAAAATCCTATTGTTTTAGAATCTATGGATTTCCCTGATCCAGTAATCGGTATTGCGGTTGAGCCTAAGACTAAAGCAGATGTTGATAAGTTAGGTATGTCTTTGGCAAAACTAGCAGAAGAAGATCCAACATTTACAGTTAGAACAGATGAAGCTTCAGGACAGACAATTATTTCTGGAATGGGTGAGCTTCACTTAGATATTATTGTTGACCGTTTAAGACGTGAATTCAAAGTTGAAGTAAATCAAGGTCAGCCACAAGTAGAGTACAAAGAGGCTATTACTCAAGCGGCTGATCATAGAGAGGTTTATAAGAAGCAATCTGGGGGTCGAGGTAAATTCGCAGATATTGTATTTACGATTGAGCCAGCAGACGAAGGGCAAGTAGGACTTCAGTTTGAATCTACGATTAAAGGAGGTAATGTTCCTAAGGAATTTATCCCTTCTATTGAAAAAGGATTCAAAATGGCTATGGTAAATGGTCCATTGGCTGGATACGAGGTTGATGCTATGAAGGTAACATTGAAAGATGGTTCATATCATGATGTGGATTCTGATCAATTATCTTTCGAATTAGCTGCTAAATTAGGTTTTAAAAATTCAGCGAAAGCTGCTAAAGCTGTAATTATGGAGCCGATTATGAAATTAGAAGTTATTACACCGGAAGAAAATATGGGTGATATCGTTGGTGATCTTAATCGTCGTAGAGGGCAAGTAAGTGATATGGGTGATCGTGCTGGTGCAAAAACTGTAAAAGCAACTGTTCCGCTTTCTGAAATGTTTGGATATGTAACAACATTAAGAACATTGTCATCTGGTAGAGCAACATCAACAATGGAATTTTCTCACTATGCTGAAACTCCTTCTAATATCTCGGAAGAAGTAATTGCAGCTGCAAAAGGAGTTAACGCTTAATTATTACAGAAATGAGTCAAAAAATCAGAATAAAACTAAAATCTTACGATCATAACTTAGTAGATAAATCTGCTGAGAAAATCGTAAAGACGGTAAAGAGTACGGGAGCTGTAGTAACTGGGCCAATTCCTTTGCCAACACATAAGAAAATTTTTACGGTGCTTCGTTCTCCACACGTAAACAAAAAGTCCAGAGAGCAATTTCAATTAAGTTCTTATAAAAGACTTTTGGATATTTATAGCTCTTCTTCAAAAACGATCGATGCGTTAATGAAGTTGGAATTACCAAGTGGAGTAGAGGTTGAAATCAAAGTGTGATAAGACCTTGGTTACGTAAGTGCACCTTACGATAAAATGTCCCAAGCTGTATGCGAGGGAAAAACGGCAAAAAATACATTCAGGGTTGAACGTGTTTTGACCCTGTTTTTTTGCAAAAGAGTAAAAGGATTGAAAGTAATTTCAATATATAATTAAGTAAATCATTAATAAATAATTAAATATGTCTGGGTTAATAGGAAAAAAGATCGGCATGACCAGCATCTTCGATGAAAATGGAAAGAATATTCCATGTACAGTTATCGAAGCTGGACCATGTGTGGTTACCCAAGTCAGAACTGAAGAAGTTGACGGTTATGAAGCTGTTCAGCTAGGTTTCGATGACAAAGCAGACAAAAATGCTACTAAAGCGGCTTTAGGTCACTTTAAGAAAGCAGGAACTGTTGCTAAACGTAAAGTTGTCGAATTCAAAGGTTTTGAGGAGGAGTACAAATTAGGAGATACAGTAACTGTTGAGCACTTTGCCGAAGGAGAATTTGTTGATGTGTCAGCAACCTCAAAAGGAAAAGGTTTTCAAGGGGTTGTGAAAAGACACAATTTTGGTGGTGTTGGTCAAGCAACTCATGGTCAGCATAACCGTTTAAGAGCTCCTGGTTCTATCGGTGCTGCATCATATCCTGCAAGAGTTTTCAAAGGAATGAAAATGGCAGGAAGAATGGGTGGAGAGCAAGTAAAAATTCAAAACTTAAGAGTGTTAAAAGTAGTTCCTGAAAAGAATATACTTGTTGTTAAAGGATGTGTTCCTGGACATAAAAACGCTTATGTAACGATTCAGAAGTAATGAAAGTAGCGGTAATTGATATAAACGGAAAAGAAACAGGAAGAAAGGCAGACCTTTCTGATGCTGTTTTTGGTATAGAACCAAATGATCATGCTGTATACTTAGATGTGAAGCAATACTTGGCTAATCAACGTCAAGGTACTCATAAAGCTAAGGAGCGTGCAGAGATTACAGGTAGTACTAGAAAAATAAAGAAGCAAAAAGGGACAGGTACCGCGAGAGCAGGTAGTATAAAGTCTCCTATATTTAAAGGTGGAGGTAGAGTTTTTGGTCCAAGACCACGTAGCTACTCTTTTAAATTAAATAAGAACTTAAAGAGATTAGCACGTAGATCTGCGCTAAGCATTAAGGTAAATGACAAAGCAATAACAGTAATTGAAGACTTTACTTTTGATACTGTAAAAACTAAGAATTTTACTACGCTTTTAAAGTCTTTAGGACTTGAAAACAAAAAATCTTTGTTTGTGTTGGCAGAGTCGAATAAAAATGTATATTTGTCGTCACGCAATTTGAAAACTTCAGAAGTTATAACCTCTTCAGAATTAAGTACTTATAAAATACTTAATGCGAATAATGTTGTGTTTTTGGAAAGTTCTTTGAAACAAATTGAAACGAATTTAAGTAAATAGAAGCCATGAGTATCTTAATAAAACCTATTATTACAGAAAAGGCTACTACAGATAGTGAAGTGTTTAACCGCTATGGTTTTGTAGTAGATAAAAAAGCGAATAAGGTAGAGATCAAGAAAGCAGTTGAAGCTGCTTATGGTGTATCTGTTACTAAAGTTCGAACAATAAATGTCCGCCCAGACCGTAATACTCGTTATACAAAAACAGGTATGGTCACTGGTAAAACAAGTGCCTATAAAAAAGCAATTGTACAGGTGGCGGAAGGTGAAGTAATTGATTTATATAGTAATCTTTAAGACTAGAAAATGTCAGTAAGAAAATTAAAGCCAATTACCCCAGGTCAGCGTTTTAGAGTAGTAAATGGATTTGACGCCATAACTACTGATAAGCCGGAAAAAAGCCTATTGGCTCCGAAAAAAAGATCTGGAGGTAGAAACAGTCAAGGAAAAATGACTATGCGCTACAAAGGCGGTGGTCATAAAAGAAGGTATCGTATCATTGATTTTAAACGTGATAGGCAAGGGATTCCTGCTACCGTTGCTACAATAGAATACGATCCAAACAGAACTGCATTTATAGCGTTGTTAAATTACCAAGATGGTGAGAAGCGCTATGTTATCGCTCAAAATGGTTTACAGGTAGGTCAGAATGTTGTTTCTGGTAGCAATGTAACTCCAGAGATCGGTAACGCTATGCCACTTAGCGATATTCCACTAGGTACAATCATTTCTTGTATAGAATTACGTCCAGGTCAAGGTGCTGTTATGGCTCGTAGTGCTGGATCATTTGCTCAGCTTATGGCTAGAGATGGTAAATTTGCTACGGTAAAATTACCTTCTGGTGAAGTGAGAATGATCTTAGTTAACTGTATGGCTACTATAGGTGCTATATCTAATAGTGATCATCAATTGATCGTAGGAGGTAAAGCTGGTAGAACAAGATGGTTAGGTCGTCGTCCTCGCACAAGACCAGTAGCGATGAACCCTGTTGATCACCCAATGGGTGGTGGAGAAGGACGCTCTTCTGGAGGTCACCCACGTTCTAGAAAAGGTCTTCCTGCAAAAGGATTTAGAACCCGTTCTAAGACGAAATCGAGTAATAAGTATATTGTAGAACGTAGAAAGAAATAATAAGATATGGCACGTTCATTAAAAAAAGGACCTTACGTTCACTATAAGTTAGAGAAAAAAGTAGCTGCAAATGTAGAAGCTAATAAAAAGTCTGTTATTAAGACTTGGTCTAGAGCATCTATGATTACTCCTGACTTTGTAGGGCAAACAATTGCAGTTCATAATGGTCGCCAGTTTGTACCGGTATATATTACCGAGAATATGGTAGGTCATAAATTAGGAGAATTTTCGCCAACACGTTCTTTTAGAGGACACGCTGGTGCTAAGAATAAAGGTAAAAAATAATTTAAGTCATGGGAGTTCGTAAAAGAGAAATGGCAGAAAGAATTAAGGAAGAGAAAAAGCAAATTGCTTTTGCTAAACTTAATAACTGCCCTACATCACCTCGTAAGATGCGTTTAGTAGCAGACTTAGTTCGTGGTGTAAAAGTTGAAAAGGCGCTTCAGATTCTTAGATTCAACCCTAAAGAAGCATCACGCCGTTTAGAGAAGTTATTGCTTTCGGCAATAGCAAACTGGCAAGCGAAAAATGAAGACGCTAGCATCGAAGATGCAGATCTTTTTGTAAAAGAGATTCGGGTAGATGGAGGAAGTATGCTAAAAAGACTTCGTCCTGCTCCACAGGGTCGTGCACACAGAATAAGAAAACGCTCTAATCACGTAACAATAGTGGTTGCAGCAAACAATAATACACAAAGCTAATATAAACTATGGGACAGAAGACAAATCCAATCGGAAATCGCCTTGGTATTATCAGAGGATGGGAATCCAACTGGTATGGGGGTAATGACTACGGTGATAAACTTGCCGAAGACGATAAGATTAGAAAGTATGTACACGCACGTTTATCAAAAGCTAGTGTATCTAGAGTAATTATTGAACGTACGCTTAAACTTGTAACCGTTACTATCACTACTGCTAGACCTGGTATAATTATCGGAAAAGGTGGTCAAGAGGTAGACAAGTTAAAAGAAGAGCTCAAGAAAATTACTGAAAAAGAAGTTCAGATCAATATTTTTGAAATCAAAAGACCTGAACTTGATGCATTTTTGGTAGGATCAAGTGTTGCGAGACAGATCGAAAGCCGTATCTCATATCGTCGTGCTATCAAAATGGCTATTGCGGCCGCGATGAGAATGAATGCTGAAGGTATCAAAATTCAGATTTCAGGGCGTTTGAATGGTGCAGAAATGGCACGTACAGAGTCTTACAAAGATGGTCGTATTCCTTTATCAACATTTAGAGCTGACATAGATTATGCTTTGGTAGAATCACATACTACTTATGGTAGATTGGGTGTTAAAGTGTGGATTATGAAAGGTGAAGTATATGGTAAAAGAGAGCTTTCTCCTTTGGTTGGTTTATCCAAAAAACAAGGAAAAGGCGACAGAGGTGGACGAAGTGGTGGAAGTAATAACAAATCACGTCGTAGAAAGTAATTTTTTAAAGTAAATTAGCAATGTTACAGCCTAAAAGAACAAAATTCCGTAAGCAACAAAAAGGACGTATGAAAGGTCTTTCTCAAAGAGGACACACACTTTCTAACGGTACTTTCGGAATCAAATCATTAGATTCAAGTTTTGTTACTGCTAGACAAATAGAAGCAGCTCGTATTTCTGCTACTCGTTATATGAAGAGAGAAGGTTCTCTGTGGATTAAAATTTTCCCAGATAAGCCGATAACGAAAAAACCTCTCGAAGTACGTATGGGTAAAGGAAAAGGGGCTGTTGAGTATTGGGCAGCAGTAGTAAAACCAGGAAGAATATTATTTGAAATAAGTGGAGTACCTTATGACGTAGCCAAAGAAGCTTTACGTCTGGCAGCCCAAAAACTTCCTGTAAAAACTAAGTTTATCGTAGCTAGAGATTATCAAGCTTAATATTTGAGGATTATGAAACAATCAGAAGTAAAAGAATTATCTACAGCTGAATTACAAGAGGAACTTGGTAAAACTCAAAAAACGTATTCAGATTTAAGAATGGCTCACGCTATGTCCCCCTTAGAAAACCCTTTACAATTACGTAAAGTAAGAAGATCTATTGCGAGAATGGCTACAGAGCTAACAAAAAGAGAATTAAACGGTTAATTCTGCTGAAAGATGGAAAAAAGAAATTTAAGAAAAGAGCGTATAGGAGTTGTTACTAGTAACAAAATGCAGAAATCTATTGTGGTTGCTGAAGTTAAAAAAGTAAAACATCCTATGTACGGAAAGTTCGTGTTAAAAACGAAAAAATACGTTGCACACGACGAGAAAAACGACTGCAATATTGGTGATACTGTAAAGATCATGGAAACAAGACCTATGAGTAAAACCAAATGCTGGAGATTAGTAGAAGTAATTGAAAGAGCGAAGTAATTATGGTACAACAAGAGTCTAGATTAAAAGTAGCCGATAACACAGGTGGAAAAGAAGTTTTAGTCATTCGTGTTTTAGGTGGTACAAAAAGAAGATACGCCTCTGTAGGAGACAAAATAGTTGTCAGTGTAAAAGAAGCAACTCCAAATGGAAACATTAAAAAAGGAGCAGTTTCAACTGCAGTTGTAGTTCGTACCAAAAAAGAAGTGCGTAGACCAGACGGTTCTTATATCCGTTTTGATGATAACGCGTGTGTTTTATTAACTCCAACAGGAGAAATGAGAGGAACACGTGTATTTGGTCCAGTAGCAAGAGAACTTCGTGATAAACAATTCATGAAGATTGTTTCACTAGCGCCAGAAGTGCTTTAATAATAGTTGTGAAGATGACAAAGCTAAAAATAAAGTCAGGAGATACAGTACGAGTTATTGCTGGAGACAACAAAGGTCAAGAAGGAACTGTACAGAAAGTATTGAAAGATAAAAACAAGGCAATTGTAGAAGGTGTGAACTTAGTGTCAAAACACCAGAAGCCTAGTGCTACAAACCCACAAGGAGGTATTGTAAAGCAAGAAGCACCTATTCATATTTCTAACTTATCATTGTTAACCGCTAAAGGTGAAACGACAAGAGTTGGATATAGAATAGAAGGAGATAAGAAAGTGAGATTTTCTAAAAAATCTAATGAAGTAATATAGTTATGGCTTATATCCCAAGATTAAAACAAGAGTACAAAGACAGAGTAGTGTCAGCTCTTACAGAAGAATTCAGCTATGATAATGTAATGCAAGTGCC
Source organism: uncultured Flavobacteriaceae bacterium (assembly GCA_929200365.1). Classification (GTDB taxonomy): domain Bacteria; phylum Bacteroidota; class Bacteroidia; order Flavobacteriales; family Flavobacteriaceae; genus Aquimarina. The sequence continues at coordinate 24,185 of CAKMZM010000006.1, forward strand.
AAAACTTAAAAAAATAGTTTTAAGTAGAGGTGTTGGAGCAGCAGTAGCTGATAAGAAGTTAATCGACTATGCAGTAGACGAATTAACAAATATAACAGGTCAGAAAGCTATAGCGACGATTTCTAAAAAAGATGTTGCTTCTTTCAAATTACGTAAAGGAATGCCGATTGGAGCAAAAGTTACGTTAAGAGGAGAAAGAATGTATGAATTTTTAGATCGTCTAATTACTTCAGCTTTGCCACGTGTTAGAGATTTTAACGGAATTAAAGCTACAGGTTTTGATGGTAGAGGTAATTACTCATTAGGAGTTCTGGAACAAATTATTTTCCCTGAAATCGATATCGATAAGGTAAATAAGATTTCTGGAATGAACGTTACCTTCGAAACTTCGGCAAAAACCGATAAAGAAGCAAAATCATTGTTAACCGAACTAGGATTACCTTTTAAAAAGAATTAATTATGGCTAAAGAATCAATGAAAGCCCGTGAGGTGAAGAGAGCAAAAACTGTAGCAAAGTATGCTGAAAAACGTAAAGCTTTAAAAGAAGCTGGAGATTATGAAGCATTACAGAAGTTACCTAAAAACGCTTCGCCAGTTCGTAAGCATAATCGATGCAAGTTAACAGGAAGACCAAAAGGATATATGCGTCAATTTGGGATTTCTCGTGTAACATTCAGAGAGATGGCGAACAAAGGATTAATTCCAGGAGTAACAAAAGCTAGTTGGTAATAATAAAGTAAATTAATTGGTTTAAGGTTCAATTAAAAAAATTGAAAACCAAAATCATAAATTATAAACAATGAATACAGATCCTATAGCAGATTATTTAACCAGAATTCGTAATGCAAATAGTGCTCAACACAGAGTAGTTGAGATTCCTGCATCGAAGGTTAAAAAAGAGATCACTAAGATATTATTCGATCAAGGATATATTTTAAGTTATAAATTTGAAGATAATACAACACAAGGTACTATCAAAATAGCACTTAAATACGATAAATTAACTAAAGAACCAGTTATTAAAGAATTACAGAGAATCAGTAAGCCAGGATTACGGAAGTATGCAGGGTCTAATGATATCCCAAGAATTCTTAACGGATTAGGTGTTGCGATAGTCTCTACTTCTCATGGTGTAATGACCGGTAAACGTGCAAAGCAAGAGAATGTAGGTGGTGAAGTACTTTGTTACGTATATTAACAGTATAAAAGACAAAAGAAATGTCAAGAATAGGAAAAAATCCAGTAACTATTCCGTCTGGTGTCACTGTTGAAGTGACAGGTAATGTTGTTACTGTTAAAGGAAAATTAGGAGAGCTTTCTCAAGAAATCGATAGTATCGAAGTGAAAGTCGAAGAAGGCCAGGTTGTTTTTGAAAGACCTAGTGAAGCCAAAGATCATAAAGCGAAGCACGGTTTATATAGAGCTTTGATTAATAATATGGTCAGTGGTGTTTCTGAAGGATTTAGTAAAGAGTTAGAATTGGTAGGAGTTGGTTACAGAGCTTCTAATCAAGGTCAAAAATTAGACTTGGCTTTGGGATTCTCTCATAACATAGTTTTAGATGTAGCACCAGAAGTTAAAGTCGAAACTATTTCAGAAAAAGGTAAGAACCCTATCGTAAAATTAACCTCTCATGATAAGCAATTGGTGGGTCAGATAGCAGCTAAAATTAGAGGCTTCCGTAAACCAGAGCCTTATAAAGGGAAGGGAATCAAATTCGTAGGAGAACAATTAAGAAGAAAAGCAGGTAAATCTGCATAATAACTAACGTTATGGCATTCTCAAAAGATTTAAGAAGATTAAAGATAAGAAAGCGTATCCGCGGTAATGTAAGCGGTACAGAACAACGTCCTAGATTATCTGTTTTTAGAAGCAATAAAGAAATCTATGCTCAAGTCATAGATGATGTAACTGGTAAAACAATCAGTGCTGCTTCTTCAAGAGATAAAGACATTGCTTCAGCAACAGGAAGTAAGATAGAAAAAGCAAACTTAGTAGGTAAAGCGCTTGCTGAAAAAGCTAAGAAAGCTGGTGTAGAAACAGTATCCTTTGATAGAGGAGGGTATTTGTATCACGGTAGAGTAAAATCATTAGCAGATGGTGCTAGAGAAGCAGGACTTAAATTCTAAGAAAATATGTATCAAAAATATAAAAACGCAGAATTAGTAAAACCAAGCGGGCTTGAACTTAAAGATCGTTTAGTTGGTGTACAACGTGTAACTAAAGTAACTAAGGGTGGTAGAGCATTTGGTTTTTCTGCTATAGTTGTTGTAGGTGATGAAAATGGTGTTGTGGGTCACGGTTTGGGTAAGTCTAAAGAGGTAGCAGAAGCTATCGCTAAGGCAGTAGAAGATGCAAAAAAGAATTTGGTTCGTATTCCATTACATAAAGGTACATTACCTCATGAACAAAAAGGTAAGTATGGTGGCGCAAGAGTTTTACTCTTACCAGCTGCTACAGGTACTGGGGTAATTGCTGGTGGGGCAATCCGTGCAGTATTAGAATCTGTAGGAGTGCATGATGTACTTTCTAAAAACCAAGGATCGTCTAACCCACACAATGTAGTGAAAGCAACGTTTGATGCTTTGTTGCAATTGCGTAGTGCGCAACAAGTAGCAACTCAACGTGGAGTTTCACTAGAGAAAGTGTTTAAAGGATAAATTCAGGAACGATGGCAAAGATTAAAATTACTAAAGTAAAAAGTGCGATTAACCGTACTCAAAGACAGAAAAGAACCTTAGAGGCTCTTGGTCTTAAAAAGATCGGTCAAGTTGTGGAGCATGAAGATACTCCTAATATCCTTGGGATGGTAAATAAAGTTAAACATTTAGTTTCAATAGAAACAAAATAATAAAAGCACATGGATTTAAGTAACTTAAAACCTGCTGCAGGTTCGGTAAAAAATAATAGTAAGCGAGTAGGGCGTGGACAAGGTTCTGGTAAAGGAGGAACTTCTACTCGTGGTCATAAAGGAGCAAAATCACGTTCTGGGTATTCCAAAAAGATAGGTTTCGAAGGAGGGCAAATGCCACTTCAGAGACGTGTCCCAAAATTTGGATTCAAGAACATTAACAGAAAAGAGTATCAGGGGATTAATTTAGACACACTACAAAAATTAGTAGATGATGGAAAAATTAAAGATACGGTTGATCTGGATGTGATTTTAGAGATACGTCTAGCAAGAAAAAGTGATTTGGTTAAAATATTGGGAAGAGGTGAACTGAAGGCAAAATTAAAAGTCTCAGCTCACAAATTTACAGCCACTGCAAAAGCTGCTATAGAAGCAGCAGGTGGTGAAGCAGTAACCTTATAATTAACAATTCATGAAACTCATTGATACAATAAAAAATATTTGGAAAATCGAAGAACTTAAGAATAGAATCTTAGTTACTCTGGGATTACTTTTGGTATATCGATTTGGAGCACAAGTTGTACTTCCAGGAATAGATGCCTCGGAATTAGCAAGCTTAGGAACACAAACTCAGGACGGTTTGTTAGGATTGCTTAATGCGTTTACAGGAGGAGCTTTTGCTAACGCTTCCATATTTGCATTAGGTATTATGCCTTATATATCCGCATCAATTGTAGTACAGTTAATGGGAATAGCTATTCCTTATTTGCAGAAACTACAAAAAGAAGGTGAAAGTGGTAGAAAAAAGATTAACCAAATAACACGTTGGTTAACTATTGCTATTACTTTAGTGCAAGGGCCAGGGTATATTTATAACCTGTTTGCAACTCTTCCGCCAGAAGCTTTTGTAATAGCAAATCAAACTGTTTTTGTTGTGTCTTCTGTAATTATTATATCTACAGGTTGTGTTTTTGCAATGTGGTTGGGTGAGAAAATTACAGATAAAGGTATTGGTAATGGTATCTCTCTTTTAATTATGGTAGGTATTATTGCTACATTACCACAGTCATTTGTGCAAAACTTTGCATCAAGAACTTCAGGAGATGGAGGAGGAATGATTATGGTTTTAATAGAATTAGTAATTTGGTTTGTAATCATATTAGCATCAGTATTATTGGTGATGGCTGTACGTCAAATACCTGTCCAATATGCCAGAAGAACAGCTGGTGGAGGATACGAAAAAAACGTTTTTGGTTCTCGTCAATATATTCCATTAAAACTAAACGCTTCAGGAGTGATGCCTATTATTTTTGCACAAGCGATTATGTTTGTTCCAGGAATGATAGCATCTCAAATTTCAGAATCTGAAATGGCGCAAGGGGTTACAGCTGCATTTAGTGATATTTTTGGTTTGTGGTATAATGTTGTATTTGCATTGTTGATTATTATATTTACTTATTTCTATACAGCTATCACAGTACCAACTAATAAAATGGCAGATGATTTGAAACGTAGTGGAGGTTTTATCCCAGGGATTCGTCCAGGAGGTGAAACTTCAGAATATTTAGATAAGATCATGTCGCAGATTACATTGCCAGGTTCAATATTCTTGGCATTGATAGCAATATTTCCTGCAATAGCAGTAAAATTGTTAAATGTGCAACAAGGCTGGGCGTTGTTCTTTGGAGGAACATCACTGCTTATTATGGTTGGTGTAGCTATCGATACAATGCAACAAGTTAATTCATACTTGTTAAACAGACACTATGATGGATTAATGAAAACTGGTAAAAATCGTAAAGCAGTAGCATAATGGCAAAACAACCAGCAATAGAACAAGATGGGAGTATCATCGAAGCATTATCAAATGCAATGTTTCGAGTAGAACTCGAAAATGGTCATGTGGTAACAGCTCATATATCTGGTAAAATGCGGATGCATTATATTAAATTATTACCAGGAGATAAGGTAAAGTTAGAAATGAGTCCTTATGATTTGACAAAGGCTCGTATAACATATAGATACTAAATAATTTAAGAATATTGTAAATTAAGATTTTTTGTGTACTTTTGCAGGCCAAAAAATCTTGTTATTGATACCTTCCAAAATATACAGTTTGTATGTTTTGGAAATTAAAAACAAACAGATGAAAGTTAGAGCATCAATAAAAAAAAGAAGTGCCGAGTGCAAGATTGTGCGTAGAAAAGGCCGACTTTACGTGATTAATAAAAAGAATCCTAGATTCAAACAAAGACAAGGGTAATTATGGCAAGAATTGCAGGGGTAGATATACCTAAACAAAAGCGAGGAGTTATAGCATTAACCTATATCTTCGGAATTGGTAGAAGTAGAGCTAAAGAAATTTTAGAAACTGCCAAAGTAGATGAAAGTATAAAAGTTTCAGATTGGGATGATGATCAAATTGGTCGAATCCGTGAAGCAGTTGGAGTCTATACTATTGAAGGAGAATTGCGCTCTGAGGTACAGTTAAACATCAAACGCCTTATGGATATTGGATGTTATAGAGGTATTCGACATAGAGCTGGTTTACCGCTTAGAGGACAACGCACTAAGAACAATTCTAGAACACGTAAAGGAAGAAGAAAAACAGTTGCGAATAAGAAAAAAGCAACTAAATAATAAGTAGTATGGCAAAGTCAACTTCAAAAAAACGTAAAGTTATTGTTGAATCTGTAGGAGAAGCACATGTAACGGCTTCTTTTAACAACATAATTATTTCGTTAACAAATAAAAAGGGAGACGTTATTTCATGGTCTTCAGCTGGAAAGATGGGATTCAGAGGTTCTAAAAAGAATACCCCTTATGCTGCTCAGTTAGCTGCTGAAGATGCTTCTAAAGTAGCATTAGAAGCTGGGCTTAAGAAAGTTAAAGCATATGTCAAAGGGCCTGGTAATGGTAGAGAATCTGCAATACGTTCTCTTCATAATGCAGGTATTGAGGTTTCAGAAATTATAGATGTTACCCCAATGCCTCACAATGGATGTCGTCCTCCAAAAAGACGTAGAGTATAATTTAAATTCGAATCTTAATTTCGGATGTTTTATAAATATATTAACAATAAGTAAATCTAAATGGGGAAGATTGATTATCGAAGGAAAGAGACCTTAATTCATAATTACCCCCAGTAACTAAATCATTAACAATGGCAAGATATACTGGTCCAAAAACTAAAATCGCACGTAAATTTGGCGAAGCGATCTTCGGAGACGATAAGTCATTCGAAAAAAGAAACTACCCACCAGGACAACACGGAAATAACAGACGTAGAGGGAAGAAAAGTGAATATGCTATCCAGTTAATGGAAAAGCAAAAAGCAAAGTACACATACGGAGTGTTAGAGCGTCAATTTCGCAACATGTTTGAAAAAGCAACACGTGCTCAAGGAATTACGGGTGAGGTATTACTTCAACTTTGTGAATCTCGCTTGGATAATGTAGTATTCAGAATGGGATTGGCAAATTCTCGTAGAGGAGCAAGACAGTTAGTGTCTCATAGGCATATAACTGTTAACGGTCAACAAGTTAATATCCCTTCTTATCAGTTAAAAGCAGGAGATGTTGTTGGAGTAAGAGAAAAATCAAAATCATTAGAAGTAGTTCAGAATTCACTAGCTAATAATAGTAAAGTATATGAGTGGATTACTTTTAACAACGATACCAAAGAAGGTACTTTTGTATCTGTTCCGGGAAGAATTCAAATCCCAGAAAATATTAACGAACAATTCATCGTCGAATTATACTCTAAGTAATAACGCTAAAGAAGAAACAATAACATGGCAATATTAAATTTTCAAAAGCCCGATAAAGTTATCATGATTGACTCTACAGAGTTCGATGGTAAATTTGAATTTAGACCATTAGAACCAGGGTATGGGTTAACAGTAGGTAACGCTTTACGAAGAGTTTTGCTGTCTTCTTTAGAGGGATTTGCTATAACCTCTCTTAGAATGGAAGGTGTAGATCATGAGTTCTCTACGATTTCAGGAGTAGTAGAAGATGTTACCGAGATTATCTTAAACCTTAAACAAGTCAGGTTTAAACGGCAGATAGAGGATATAGATAATGAATCTGTCACAATCTCTATTTCAGGTCAAGAACAGTTAACTGCTGGGGATTTTCAGAAATTTATTTCAGGATTTCAGATATTAAATCCTGATCTGATAATCTGTAATATGGATAAAAAAGTAGCACTTAACCTTGAAATTACTATTGAGAAAGGTAGAGGGTATGTTCCTGCTGAAGAAAATAAGAAATCAAACGCTCCTATAGGAACCATTTTTACAGATTCTATTTACACTCCAATCAAAAATGTTAAGTATAGCATTGAGAACTATCGTGTAGAGCAAAAAACAGATTACGAAAAATTAGTTTTCGAAATTGTAACAGACGGATCTATTCATCCAAAAGATGCATTAACTGAAGCAGCTAAAATATTAATCCATCACTTCATGTTATTCTCTGATGAGCGCATTACATTAGAAGCCGATGAGATTGCACAAACAGAAACTTATGATGAAGAATCTCTTCACATGAGACAGTTATTAAAAACTAAATTGATCGATATGGATCTTTCTGTACGTGCACTTAATTGTTTAAAAGCAGCAGAAGTAGATACTCTAGGAGATTTAGTATCTTATAACAAAAATGACTTAATGAAGTTTCGTAACTTTGGTAAGAAATCTTTAACAGAACTTGAAGAATTAGTAAATGTTAAAGGTCTTAATTTTGGTATGGATCTTTCAAAATACAAATTAGATAAAGATTAACTCATCATAATTTGCTCTCTGCACGAGGCAGATTGAGCAAGATGATGATTAAAATAAAATGTCATGAGACACGGAAAGAAAGTAAATCACTTAGGAAGAAAAACAGCACATCGCAAAGCAATGCTTGCAAATATGGCTTGTTCCCTAATTGAACATAAAAGAATCAACACTACAGTTGCAAAAGCAAAAGCACTTAAGCAGTTTGTAGAGCCATTAGTGACAAAATCTAAAGAAGACACTACGCATAATCGTCGTATCGTATTCAGTAGATTGCGTAATAAATATGCAGTAACAGAATTATTCAGAGATGTTGCTGCTAAAGTAGGAGATAGACCAGGGGGATATACAAGAATTATAAAACTTGGTAATCGTCTTGGGGATAATGCAGATATGGCTATGATCGAATTGGTAGATTACAATGAGCTATATAATGCTGGTAAGCCTACTAAGAAGAAATCAAGAAGAAGAGGTGGTAAAGGAAAAAAAGCTCAAACAGCTCCTGTAGCACCAGTAGCCGAAACAGCTAATTCTGAAGAAGAATAAATGAAAAATGCAGATTGCACATAATGATAAAAGGATAAACGTTCGTCGTTTATCCTTTTTTTTTGAATGATTCTAAAAAAATGATTTCTGTTAAAACAGAAATTTTACAGTCAAATAAAGTTGAAAATGATGAAATAAACATAGTAACTAATCAAAATGAAAATACTGTGTAAATTTCGTCAAACCATTAAAAATAATAGATATAACAAATGAAATATCAATCTCGAAAAAAAGCAATTCTTTTATTAGCAGATGGTACAATTTTTCATGGTAAAGCAGTAGGGAGAGAAGGTAGTGCTTTTGGTGAAGTATGTTTTAATACAGGTATGACAGGTTACCAGGAAATTTTTACAGATCCATCGTATTATGGACAATTAATGGTAGCTACCAATGCACATATAGGTAATTATGGAACTAATAAAAATGAAATAGAATCTGATTCTATTAAAATTTCAGGTTTGATTGTTAAGAATTTTAGTTACGAGTACTCTCGTGATCGTGCAGATAGTTCTTTGCAGGAATTTCTGCAACAACATAATCTCTTGGCAATTTCTGATGTTGATACAAGAGCTTTGGTTAGTTATATTAGAGATAACGGAGCTATGAATGCTGTAATCTCTACAGAAATTGATGATGTAGATAAACTAAAAAAAGAACTAGCATCAGTTCCTAATATGAATGGATTAGAATTAGCTTCAAAAGTTTCTACAACTAAACCATATTTTGTAGGTGATCCTAATGCTACTTATAAGATTTCAGCTTTAGATATAGGAATAAAGAAGAATATACTACGCAATCTAACAAACAGAGATGCATATATAAAAGTATTTCCTTATAATGCTACATTCGAAGAAATGAGTGAATGGGAACCAGATGGATACTTTCTTTCTAATGGTCCAGGTGATCCAGAACCGTTAACTCAGGCAATCGCAACAGCAAAAGAGATTCTTGAAAAAGATTTACCACTATTTGGTATCTGTTTAGGACATCAGGTGATAGCGCTAGCTAATGGGATAAGTACATATAAAATGCATAATGGGCATAGAGGAATAAATCACCCCGTTAAAAACCTCATCACTGGTAAAGGTGAAATTACTTCACAGAATCATGGTTTTGCAATACATAGAGAAGAAACAGAAAAACATCCTGATGTAGAAATTACTCATGTGCATCTTAATGATAATACTGTAGCAGGAATAAAAATGAAAAATAAGAACTGTTTCTCTGTGCAGTATCATCCAGAGGCTAGTCCAGGACCTAATGATTCAATTTATTTATTTGATCAATTTATTGAGAATATTAAAAAAACAAAAATAACAGCATAATATAAAAGGTGTCTTAATAACTTTTGGTTTTTTTGAAAAGCTTAAAAGCATGCGGGTTTTGTATATTGCGAAGAATTAAAATTATCCAACAAAATAAATTAAAAACA
>CAKMZM010000006.1:33896-40789 GCA_929200365.1 uncultured Flavobacteriaceae bacterium
CGGGTTTTGTATATTGCGAAGAATTAAAATTATCCAACAAAATAAATTAAAAACATGAGTGTAATTATTAATATTCACGCTAGGCAGATTTTAGATTCACGGGGTAATCCAACTGTAGAGGTAGACGTGATTACCGAAAATGGTATTTTAGGAAGGGCGGCAGTTCCTTCAGGGGCATCTACAGGAGAATATGAGGCTGTAGAACTACGAGATGGTGGTGCAGCATATATGGGTAAAGGAGTGCTTAAAGCTGTCGAAAATGTAAATACAATAATTGCAGAAGAGTTATTAGGATGTTCTGTGTTTGATCAAAATTTATTAGATCAGACTATGATTCGGTTAGATGGCACTTCTAACAAATCAAAACTTGGTGCTAATGCAATATTAGGAGTTTCGTTAGCAGCAGCAAAAGCAGCAGCAAATGAACTTAATATACCACTATATCGTTATGTAGGAGGAGTAAGTGCTAATACGCTACCAGTACCAATGATGAATATTATCAATGGAGGTTCACATAGTGATGCACCAATAGCATTTCAGGAGTTTATGGTGATGCCAGTGAAAGCCAAAAATTTCGCACATGCCATGCAAATGGGAACCGAGATTTTTCATAATCTTAAAAAAGTATTACATGATCGAGGTTTAAGTACTGCTGTAGGTGATGAAGGAGGGTTTGCTCCAGCATTAGATGGTACAGAAGATGCTATAGAATCAATAGCCCTTGCAGTAGAGAAATCAGGATACAAATTTGGTGATGAAATAATGGTTGCACTAGATTGCGCAGCAGCAGAATTTTTTGTCGATGGTAAATATGATTATACAAAATTTGAAGGCGATAAAGGAGTAGTCCGAACCAGTGAAGAGCAAGCAGATTATCTTGCAGAACTAGCTTCAAAATATCCAATTATTTCTATAGAAGATGGTATGGATGAGAACGATTGGGAAGGATGGAAATATCTTACAGATAGGGTAGGGGATAAAATTCAATTAGTTGGTGATGATTTATTTGTTACTAATGTAGAACGACTTTCTAGAGGGATTGAAAATGATATAGCCAATTCAATACTCATTAAAGTTAATCAAATAGGAACTCTTACCGAAACCATTGCAGCAGTAAATATGGCACATAACGCAGGGTATACCTCTGTGATGTCACACCGTTCTGGTGAAACTGAAGACAATACTATTGCAGATCTTGCTGTAGCATTAAATACAGGGCAAATCAAAACAGGGTCGGCTTCTCGTAGTGATAGAATGGCAAAATATAATCAATTACTTCGTATTGAAGAAGAATTAGGAAGTGTATCTTATTATCCAAAAGAGAAGGCTTTTAAAGTGAAAAATTAATAACTACAGAAATTATAAAACGACTATCTGAAAAGGTAGTCGTTTTATTTTAGAAGTGATTTTGAAAATAAGTTGTAAGGATAAAAATGATCTTACGATTAATACTATGTTAACACTATATTTCGTAATTTAGCGATCCTACAATAACAGAAAAATTCTAAAATAATCAAATGTCAAAAATAGCTACGTTAGAAATCGACGGTAATAAATATGAGTTTCCGATAATAAAAGGAACAGAGAAAGAATTAGGAATTGATATTAAAACGCTAAGAGGGGCAACAGGAGGGATTACAACTATTGATCCTGGATTTAAAAATACAGGAAGCTGTGAGAGTGGTATTACATTTCTTGATGGAGAAAAAGGGGTTTTAAGATACCGAGGATATTCCATAGAAGAATTGGCAGAAAAGGCAGATTTTTTAGAAACTGCTTATTTGTTGATTTTTGGAGAGTTACCTACAAAAGTAGAATTAGAAAAATTTGATAGAGATATAAAAGAAGAATCTCATGTTGATGAAGATATGAAGAAAATCCTTGATGGATTTCCTAAAAGTGCTCATCCAATGGGAGTATTATCTTCTTTAACTAACGCATTGATAGCTTTTAACCCTGGATCGGTAGATGTTGACTCAGAAGAAGCTATGTATAATGCTATTGTGAAAATACTGGCAAAATTTCCTGTACTAGCAGCTTGGACAATGAGAAAAAGAAAAAGTCTTCCGCTAGATTATGGAGATGACTCATTAGGATATGTGCAGAATTTACATAAAATGATGTTTGCAAGGCCTAATAAGACCTATGAACCAAATAAACTTGTGTATGATGCACTGGATAAATTATTAATTCTTCATGCAGATCATGAACAAAACTGTTCTACCTCTACTGTTAGAATTGTAGGATCTTCTCATGCAGGATTATTTGCTTCATTATCAGCAGGAATATCAGCATTATGGGGACCTCTTCATGGGGGAGCAAACCAAGCAGTTATAGAAATGCTTGAAGCAATCAAAGCAGATGGAGGGGATACAGCTAAGTATATTGCAAAAGCAAAAGATAAAAATGACTCTTTCCGTTTAATGGGATTTGGTCATAGAGTATATAAAAATTTTGACCCAAGAGCTAAGATTATCAAAAAATCTGCCGAAGAAGTATTAGGAGATTTAGGAATTGAAGATCCAGTTCTTGATATTGCCAAAGGATTAGCTAAAGTAGCCTTAGAAGACGAATACTTTGTACAACGAAAACTATACCCTAATGTAGATTTTTACTCAGGTATTATTTATAGAGCTTTAGGCATACCAACAGAAATGTTTACGGTGATGTTTGCCTTAGGAAGATTACCAGGATGGATAGCTCAATGGAAAGAGATGAGACTTCGTAAAGAACCAATAGGAAGACCAAGACAAATATATATTGGTGAAAATTACAGACCTTTTGTGAAAGTAGAAAATAGATAAAAATTAGATATTTAAAGTATAAAAGTCTTGTATTATTGATTATATAGTAGTAAGGCTTTTTTATCTTTATGCCATCTCTAACCAGAGATAGAGTATTAAAATGAGTTCGAAAATAGATTGAATAATGATGTTTTAATTGCAGAATATTTCTGAAGGCAATTAAAAACAGTAGTATAAGTAATGAAAGAAATTAAATTAGTTAAAAATAGATCAGATATTGGCGCAGGAACAAGAGGTTCTGATTTGGGAGTTGATGCAATAGAAATTGCAGCCATTAATAAAAATGATGACTATTTTAATCTGTATTCCTATGAAAATGTGGAAACAGAAAATGAAACTATATACAATAAGGTAAACAACTCATTCGCTAAACGAATAGATAGTGTGCTTAATGTATGTACTCGATTAAGTGACAATGTGTCAAGAAACCTTAAAAAAGATATATATCCAGTCGTATTATCGGGAGATCATTCGTCTGCTTTGGGCACGATTAGTGGGATAAAAGCAGCTTTTCCAACCAAATCATTAGGGGTGGTATGGATAGATGCTCATGCCGATATACATTCGCCCTATACATCACCATCAGGAAATATACATGGTATGCCATTGGCAGCAGCACTTTCTGATGATAATTTGAATTTTAAGATCAATGAAGTGTCAGAAGAGACAGCTGATTTGTGGAATAAGATGAAAAATATCGGTATTGAAGGTCAAAAGGTAGAACACCAGAATATCGTGTATTTTGGAGTAAGAGATACAGAAGAACCAGAAGAAGGAGTAATTGCAGAAAATGGGATTAAAAATTATAGGGTAGAAGAAATGCGCTACCGTGGTTTTGAACAATGTTTAGAAGAAGCAATTCAAAGATTAGAATCCTGCGATATGATATATGTTTCTTTTGATGTGGATAGTATGGATTGTGATTTGATTTCTAAAGGAACAGGAACACCTGTCTCTAAAGGATTTGATATTGACGAGGCAATTCGTATTATTCAGGCATTTGTGAGAACAGAGAAAACAGTTTGCTTTGAAGTTGTAGAGGTTAATCCTACACTAGATAATAAAGGAAATAAGATGGCAGAAGCTGCTTTTGATGTGTTAAAGGCAACAACAACAACAATTGCAGAAAAAATGATAAGATAAATTTATTTGGAAAAACAGATAACCAATACCATAGTAATGATTCGTCCTGTTCAATTTAGGATGAACAAACAAACGGCTGTAAATAATTACTATCAGGAAACTGCAGGTATAGACTCAGAAACTGCTAATATTAAAGCTCTACAAGAATTTAATCAATTTGTAAAAATACTAAGAGAAGCTGGGGTACAAGTAATTGTAATTGATGACGATCCCGAAAGTGATACACCTGATTCTATTTTTCCTAATAACTGGGTGTCTTTTCATGAAAATGGGGATGTAGGGTTGTATCCAATGTTTGCAGTAAATAGGAGAAAAGAGCGTAGACCTGAAGTTTTGGATCAAATAGAAGCGTCTGGCTTCAAAATAGATAATATTATTGATTATACTAATGCCGAAGATGAAGGAATATTTCTTGAAGGTACAGGTAGTCTGGTATTAGACAGGGTGAATAGAAAAGCATATTGTGCATTATCTCCTCGTGCAGATGAGAATTTGTGTATAGAGTTTTGTGAAGATTTTGAATACACACCTGTTATATTTACTGCTTATCAAACTGTTAATAAAAAACGATTGCCAATATACCATACCAATGTAATGATGGGAGTTGGAGAAACATTTGCAGTTGTATGTTTAGAATCTATAGATGATAAAAAAGAACGTAAAAACCTTATTAATCATTTAAAAGATGACGGTAAAGAGATTATTGCAATTACAGAAGATCAAGTAAACAACTTTGTGGGCAATATGCTTCAAGTTGTTGGTTTGGGAGATAAGCGTTATATTGTCATGTCATCTGTAGCGTTTAAGAGCTTAACTAAAGATCAGATTGTTAGGATAGAAAAGCATTGTGCAATTCTTCATAGTAACCTTAAAACAATTGAGACATTAGGTGGAGGGAGTGCACGTTGTATGATGGCAGAAGTTTTTCTTCCGAAAAAGTTGTAGCTTTATAAGCTGTAGTTAAAACTTCAAATTTAACTAGTAACTATAAATTACAAGAAATCATTAAGGTATGCTTTCAAAGAAAACTAAATATGGCCTAAAGGCACTTACATATATTGCAAGAAAGAGATGTGATGATCCCGTATTAATCTCAGAGATTGCATCTAAAGAGAATATTTCTCAAAAGTTTTTAGAAAGCATTCTATTAACACTAAGAAAAACAGGTTTTTTAGGATCTAAAAAAGGAAAAGGAGGAGGATATTATTTGATTAAAGAACCAAAAGATATCACAATGGCATCTGTAATTAGAGTTTTAGAAGGTCCTATTGCTATGGTACCTTGCGTGAGTCTTAATTTTTATGAAAAATGTGACGATTGCCCTGATGAAGATAAATGCGCGGTACATAGTGTTATGATTGAAGTAAGAGATAGCACCTTGAGAGTTCTGGAAAATAAAACATTAGCAGACTTTGTCAAGTAATTACAAAATGATGGTTAGTAGTTAAAGGCTCTTCTGTATTTATAAAATAATTAATACCATTTTTAATTTTGAGATAGAAAAGGTATTAAATACCCTTTAAAATAAGTCAATAAACCTATAATTTGGCACAAAAGAGGAAGAACAGTTTTATATTTTTTTCCAAATCAATTCAAGAATTTGTGCAAGTTGTTTCACTAGAGTTCTATGTGTAAAAAATGAAATGAAATAAAAACACGTAGTATTGCTTTGTATTTTCTGTTATCTTTGCAGCTTAATTTTTTAAGAAGATGAGTTTACAACAAACCATTTCAGAAAAAGTAAAAGAAGCAATACAACAACTATATAATGCTGATTTAGAATCTGTAGAATTACAAGCTACCCGAAAAGAATTTGAAGGAGATGTTACCGTAGTAGTATTTCCGATGCTTCGTCTTGTAAAAGAAAACCCTATACAGATAGGAGAATCTATAGGTAAATATTTGGTAGAAAATGTAGAAGAAATTGACGCTTATAATGTAGTTAAAGGGTTTCTAAATCTAGTAATTTCGGATTCATATTACCTTAAATTTTTTACGGAAATTAGGAATAGTAAAAAATACGGTTTTATAACACCCTCAGAAGAAGATAAGGCAATTATGGTAGAGTATTCCTCGCCTAATACAAACAAGCCTTTACACTTAGGTCATGTTAGAAACAATCTTTTGGGATACGCTGTAGCAGAGATTATCAAAGCTAGTGGTAAAAAAGTATACAAAACTCAAATTATTAATGACCGAGGAATACATATCTGTAAATCTATGCTAGCCTGGCAAAAATATGGTGAAGGACAAACACCAGAATCTACTGGGTTAAAAGGGGATAAATTGGTTGGAAATTACTATGTAAAATTCGATCAAGTCTATAAAGATCAAATTGCACAATTAGTTGCAAAAGGAAAAACAGACGAGGTCGCAAAAAAAGAAGCTCCAGTTATAGTAGAGGCTCAGGAAATGCTTCGTAAATGGGAAGCAGGAGATGAAGAAATAGTACAGCTTTGGAAAACGATGAATGGTTGGGTATATGAAGGTTTTGATCAGACATATAAGGCTCTGGGAGTAGACTTTGATAGCTATTATTACGAAAGTAATACATACCTCCTTGGTAAAGATCATATAGAAGAAGGGTTGGCTACAGGTGTGTTTTTTAAAAAAGCAGATGGATCAGTATGGTGTGATCTTAGCGCAGAAAAATTAGATGATAAGTTAGTTTTGCGTAGTGATGGTACCGCAGTATATATGACACAAGATATTGGCACAGCAATTCAACGAATCAAAGATAATCCTAGTATAGGAGGGATCATATATACTGTTGGAAATGAGCAAGATCATCATTTTAAAGTATTGTTTGCTATTTTAAAAAAATTAGGATACAATTGGGCAGAACATTTATATCATTTGAGTTATGGGATGGTAGATTTACCAAGCGGAAAAATGAAAAGTAGAGAAGGAACAGTGGTTGATGCAGATGATTTAATTAATCAAATG